>NZ_JBEXNE010000017.1:0-192478 GCF_040610915.1 Streptomyces sp. NPDC003300
CGCCCGACCGTAGCTGAGGGGGGGGGGCGGAGGGTAAGCCCTAGAGGGAATTCCTGACGGAATTCCTGCCCCCGGAATTCGCCTGACGGCGAATTCTTTGTGGTTTATGCCGGGGCCGCTGACGCGTCCCTTGTTTGGGATGTGAATTCGCCTGACGGCGAATTCTGATGTGGGAGTGATTTCTTTGTTGTTTATGTTGGGCCGCTGGCGCGTCCCTGTTTGGGGTGCGAATTTGCCTGACGGCGAATTCTGGTGTGTGGGTGGGGTTTGTGGGTTGTGTTTTTGCCTGGCGGCAAATTGTTTTCTGTGTTTTGTTTAGCCGCTGGCGCGGCCTTTTGTGAGTCGGTGGTGTGGGTTGGTGGCGTTCCGGTGTTTGAAGGGGTGCGCCTGGCGGCGTTTTGGCGTGGGATGTTTTGAGTTGTTTCAATGGTTTTGTTGTGTTTATGGGTGGGGGTGGGCGGTGTTGTGGTGGAGTGGGTACTTGTGGGCCTGCTGTTATGGGCGTTGGCGGTTCTTTGCTGGGGCCGCTGACGCGGCTGTTGTGCCTTCTATGCGGTGCGGTGGCTTTGCCCCTTGAGCCTTGGTGTGGCTGGCGTAGTCGCCAGGTGGGCCGTGTCTTTTGAGTGGGCTGCAGGCTGGGTCTGGGCGTCGTGTTTGCGGGTGCAGGGCCCTGGGTTGTGGGGCCGCATAGGCAGCTACGGTGGGCCGATGTCCAGTCCTCTTCCTGTCAGCGGGCAGGCCGAGCCGGTGCCGGCTGGGTGTTCAGTGCGTTCGGAGCTCGCTTCTGCCCTTCAGGCCCAGGGTGCTGACGGGCGGCGGGCGCTGAGCCTGTTGTTGGACGCGGCTCACGTCCTGAACGGGCCTGCTGTGTTCCAGGCTCCTTACGAAGTGGCGCAGTCGTGCTTGCGTGGGGCGATGGACAGTGTGGGGAAGATCGCGGGCATGGACTTCCCTGGGCTTCTTAGCGCTACCCGGGCTGTCACCGAGGCGGCCGTGGCCGTGGCCGCTTCGTGGCAGCAAGGTGATGTGGGGGATGGGGATCTCGACGTCCTTGTGGATGCGGTCGCCCAGTTGCACGCCGAGCGGGCCGATCGTGGAGGGTTTCGTACACGGCAGATCGGGCGCTTGGTGCTTGAGCAGACCCGCCAGGAGATGGGGCTCGCTGAGACGGAAGCAGCCCGCAGCTGGAGCGCTTTCTACAGTGCCGCCTCCAGCGTGCTGCACGGTTCCAGGAGCGGGGCGGACGAGGCGCGCCGCCAGTTCGACGGCGTCACTGCCGCCATGGAGCAGCTGTTCCTCGGTTTGCCTGAGCGGGCCGACCGATTGCGGGAGCTTGCCCGACTAGATGCCCCAGTGCAGGAGGACGCGGATGAGATCGCGCGGATGACTGATCCGCGGGCAGGGGCGTACTTCTTCCGGGCGGCCGTGAGCGGGCACTGGCTCGGGTTGTTGTCGCTCTCCCGGCTTCTTCCCGAGGAACGCCGCTGGCCGGCTGCACCGTACCTGCGACGGGTACTGGCCGATGAGCCGGAACGAGTCTGTGGCTGGGTAGCGGAGAACCTGGATGCGATCCGTGCGCAGGGGCCTGGTGCGCTGTCGCAGACGGTCGCTCTGGTGAGTGAGACGGGCATAGCCGCGTGCGGGCTGATGACTACGCTCGTGCGAGCCCATTCCGAGAGGTTCGTCCTGCTCCGCGCCGCGTTGTGGGCCAGAGACATCCCTGTCTCCGAGCGCACCGGAGCGTGGGTCATCGTTGCGGAAAGCATTTTGCGGACCCGTTCGTTCACCACACACGAGTCATGGGAGAGCGAGCAACTGCTGGGGGCTCTGGTCGCCACCGCTCACCCCGATGGTCGGCTGCGCACCGGTCAGGACCGGCTCGGCGGGATCATCCGCTTCGCGCTCGCCGGTGTTCTGGCCGACCATCTGGATGACGAGGCCACGAGTCTGCAGGCCGAGCTCGTCAACGAACTCGCAAAGGTCACGTTGGAGGACCCGCCGCAGCACATGGTGGTGACGCTGATGCGTGCCGTGCTCGATCTCTGCCTGGCTGAGGCGCAGTTGGGTGTGTCGCTCGTGCAGCGGCTGCGAGCAGTGCACGCGAAGCTGCCCGCCACCGCGCACCGGTCACGGCTGGTGGCTGTGCACCTGAGTGAGTGCTGGGCCCACGACAGTCTGGATACGCAGGCTGCGGCCGCGTGGTGGCAGGCCGCAGTCGAGGTCGCCCGGTACATAGGCGGCGGGTCGTGGCCGAGTGCGGACCTGGCCGATTTCCTGGCGCTCCTTGGCACCCGGTGTCCGCAGCCGCTGCGGGCGCAGATGGAGGCAGCGCTCGGGGAAGGTCTGGGTGCGCCGCCGGGCGCGGAGGAGATGAGTGCGTGGGCCGGGGCTTTCCCGGGGCCGGTGCCTGATCAGTGGCGGATCGTTCGAGGACTGTCGGTGGTGCTGCCCGAGGCAGTGCGTGCGCCGTGGCAGCCGCTGCTTGCTCTGTTGGAGGAGAAGTACGGGCCGCCCCCTGGGCGGCCCGAGCCCGTGGTGAAGATCAGCACCTGGGTGGAAGCCTACGGAGGGCTTCAGTTGGAGACCTTCGCGAGCCAGGCCCAGGACGCCGGAATGGTCACTGCTGTTGTTGCGCTCGCCGCTGCGCCTGTCGATGACGACGATGGTGATGGTGATCGCGCCGCCCTCCTGGGCGAGCTCGTCGCCCAGGACCCTCAGGAATGGGCTGGCGGGCCGGGTGCGATCGCGGCGGCCGCCGCGCGCCCGGCTCTGCAAGCCGCCTACTTCAATGCCCTGCACCACGCCTCTGCCAGCGGCTTGCTGGCTCCAGGAATGCTGGGTTCCCTCGCCGAGGCAGCTTTTGCCGTGCGTCCGCAGGACGCCGGCGCTCCGGGAGCCGTCCGGCTCCAGCTAGTCATATGCAACCTCCTGCACCGTACCTGGGATCGTGGTGAGTCCATGGGAGCCGCGGAAGCGGATGCCGTGGTGTGGCTGCACGGCCTGGTTTCGGGCTGGAGCACACCGCGTCTGGGTACTTCCATGCCGCTGGCGGCGGCCACGGTGGTGCCAGGCGGCAGTGCCCTGCTGTCGCTGATCGCGTGGGGGCTGCGGGAGACGGTGCGCAGCGGTCAGGGCCTGCCCGAGGAGCTGACAGCCACCCTGGAAGGGCTGCTGGGTGCTGAGCCGGACGACCAGGCCCTCGCCGTCATCGGGTTCTGTCTCACTCAGCTGCACGTGTGCGACCCGGTGTGGACGGCCGCCCACACCGGGTCGCTCCTGTCTCTGGATGCGGTGTGGCGCCCCGCGCGGGTCTGGCTCGCCCACGGCAGGCCCGACTCATCGTTGCTGGCCCGCCTGGACCGGACCGGCCTGTGGTGCGCCATGTGTGCGTCTGATGCGGAAGGCCCCATCGACCGGGCCTTGCATGCTCTGCTGGACGAAGCCGAGCCCCTGGGCTCTGCTGGGGAGTTCATTGCCGGGCTCGCCGGCTGTCCCGGCGGGGACGAGGGCGTCTCCACCATGCTGTCCCGGCTGGCCACCTACACCGCTCGTGCCGGGAGCGGTGAGGTGGCCGGGCGGGCCGCTGTCCTGTGGCGGGCCGCTCTGGACGCCACTCTGCCCGGGTCCGCGCTGCGCGGGGCGGGGCACTTCGCCTTTGCCGATGCTCTCGATGAGGACACCTGGCTGGAGCTCACTGCCGCTACCCTCGCCCAGCAGCCCAGCCTGCACGACACCGACCGCATCGCCGCACGCGCCGCCCGCACACCGCGCTCCCCTACCGCCCAGCTCATCGCTGCCGCCGCTCTCGACCACGGACCCGTCGACGGCTACCGGCGCACCAGGACCGTCCATTACGCGGCCGCCCTCTACTCCCAGGCCCCTGACAACAACAACCCCGAGCGTGACGCATTGCGGGTGGCCCTGATCAACGCAGCCGCCATCGACGACGCCTATGCGGGCTGACGGGCCTTTACGCGTCGGTCGCATTCGGCGCAACGTGTGTGACAGGCCCACCTTTTCTGTTCACCCGGCTTTCGGGGTAAGTGGGGTCTTCTTCTGACCTGGGAGTAGTAATTCCTCCCGCGGCTGCGCGTGGGTTTCGGTCCACGGAGTTCTCCTTCCGGGAAGCACTCGGAGGTCGTGGCGATTTCCCCCTTTATTGGCGGGATTTCCCTGTCGCTGAGAGTCGTCTGACGGCTGCTTGTACGGTTGCTTTTTCCTGCAGACCCTCGATGCTTTCTTTGTTTGCTGGGAGCACCAGAGTTGAACTGTCACCCTGGAAAAGGTTCAGCAGTTTCTGTGCTGCCGCCACCAGCTCTGTGAATGTTTCATCCGAATCGAGCCGTGGAGGTTTTCCCTTGCAGGTGAATGTAGATAGTTCCTGATTCGACAGGGGGACATGGCAGTCGGTTTGGAAACGTGCCGGGGAAGTCTCTCCGTTCCATCCGTGATGCTTGTCGGCAGGGCAGTAAAGTTCCTCGAGGAGAGCGTTGCGGGTGACTGCCAGAATTCTTTCTTTCAGCATCTGATGTTCGTCAATAAATGCTGAGCGCACGGCGTCCCGGCACGTCGCCGCAGCCAAGCGGTCGCGCCATCCGAGGGGCGGCTGCAGCACGAGTCGGAGCACGAGGTGTTCCCACCCGGTGCCCTGCATCGGGTGGGCCGCCGCCCCCGGCTCCTGGTGGGAGTCCAGGCGGTCGAGCCAGGAGCGTCTTGCGTTCCATCCGCCGCTCCCCTGCCCGGCGAGAATGCGACGGAGTTCGCAGGTGAGCGCAACAGCAGCAAGGTATTCCCGTGCAGCAGCAGGCCGCCAGGTCTCCTGCCCCCGCGGCCGCGCCCGGGGCGCAGCCACCACGTACAGCACCTGGCTGGCGTCGAGGTGCTCGCTCTGCCACGGAGTGAGGTCGGCGCCGCTCGCCCGCATCAGGAGACCGGATGCCCCAGGGGCGAGAAGGTTGGTGCCATCGCGCCGGCCCCGGGCGTCCCTGCCGCCGCCTCGTTGGTGGTCGGTTCGTGCGCGGTTTCCTGCACCGATGCGGGACAGGGTGTCGAGAAGGTCGCTGTAGAGGTTTCCGGAATGCGAATACCGGACTGCCTCCAGTCCTGCGCCCAGCTCGTCCGTACCGTCGAATCCACTGCTCGGGTAGAATGTGTATTTCCTGTGGAACCTCACGTTGCCAGGATTCCCAGGAACGGGAACAGCTTTTCCTGCGTCATGCACGGAATGTTCCTGAATTACATTTTCATAAATCCTTTCTGCCGCTTCGGCGAAGTGTTCTGCTGAGTCGTCAGGCCATCCTGAAGGGGAATTGTTCAGGAAGAAAATGGGCGTGATGATTCTGGTCACGAAGCTTACGGTAAAGCTGTTCAGTTGCTCTGAATTGTGTGACCTGCTGCCATCATCCTGTCGCTCGTGGTCCAGGTCCTGTTCCTGCTCGTGACGCTGCGTCGGGGGTTGTACTTGATCCACGTCCAGCTCGGCCGGAGGTTCGACGCGCTCGATGCGACCGGGGTCAGCGGCGTCCTGGCGGGCAAGGCGGGAAGCGAGGTGTTCCTGCACAGCGGAAGGTGTAAGTCGGCGCAGCGCCTGCACCCGCGGGGCCCCCAGGCTGGAGGCGTCCAGCAGGGCGTCGAAGGCGTCGTGGCTGATGGCCACCTGGTTGGCATCCATGGCCCCTCCTGTCTGGGTTGTCATCGCGTGCCTCCCTCGCTGTACTGCTCGCGGATCTTGGTGCGTACGCGGGCAAGGCGGCCTTCCAGCTGCTTCACGCTCAGGTCGGCGAGTTTGGCAGCGTCCTCCTGCGTGCATCCCGCTCCGCGCCAGGCCACGGCCACGCGGAGTTCGGGCGTGGTCAGCAGCGGCAGGATGCGGTCGATCGTGTCGTTGACGACGGCGGTGTGGCAGGGATCCGCGGCACGCTGGTCGGGAAGGGCGAGGACGGGGTCGTCCTCGAGCCCGGTACAGGTCTGCGCAGCCCGGTCCCTGGTGTGCTGCTTGCTCCAGGCCACGTAGACCCGGCGGAAGGCGAAGATGCAGGCGCGCACGTAGTAGGTCGTCAGTGCCGCCCCTTTTACGGGGCTCCATCTTCCGCGGACCAGTGCGTTGGCACGGAAGGTCTCCAGACCGTCCAGGACGGAGTCGGTCACCACCCCGTAGCGGTCCTCCCAGGGCCAGTCGGGGACGATCAGGGCAGCGGGGACCGGACACCCGTTGTCACGGGCCTGGCGGAAGATCTCCCCGGTCTGGGTCCAGTTGAGCAGGACAGGCCAGGCGTACTCCATCAGCCGGCCGGCGAATTTCTCGAACATCGGCCCCTCGAAACCCTGCCCGTGCAGGATCCGGACCAGCTCGGCATCCCTGGCACGGCGGTCGGCCCGCTCGAGTCCGCTCTCGCCGGGGGCACCCGGGGCCATGAGCTGTTCGAGACGGTCGAGGTCGCCTTCGAGCGTGAGCAGTTCCGCTCCGCCGTGCAGGGACAGGCCGAAATGGTGGGGAGTGCCCGCCGCATCGTCAGACATGTGCACTCCTTTGTGCCGCGGCCGGATCGTCGGTTGACTGGGTTTGCCTCACCCCCACCTCATAGGGCCGAGCCGCGCTTTTCCCCTCGGCTCCCCCGCGCATCCCTTGCGTGACATGGGTCACCCGAGGGGGGCGCGGGGCCCGTTCGCTACAGCATCAGCGAACCCGGCCGGTGGTGTCGGGCTTTCTTACGGAGCTGCTGTGAACGACCACGATCCCCTTCTCGACCAACGCACCGCTTTCGTCCTCCTGCTCGGCGTGCTGGCCGCCGTCGGGGCGGGTGCGCTGACCCGCCTCAACGACGGCACCCTCGCCGCAGGTGTCCTCGCCGCCGGGGGTGCCTTCGCGGCCGCGGTGTATTTCTTCCAAACGACGGCACCCTCGCCGCAGGTGTCCTCGCCGCCGGGGGTGCCTTCGCGGCCGCGGTGTATTTCTTCCACAAGATCATCCGTTGATCGGCCGGCCGGCTGATGTCTGTCTGCTTCCACATCTCCCAGGGGCGGGTCCGGTCGGCGGCGTCTGCGGCACCTTGGCCGCCCCGTGCCTGAAGACGCCGACTGCGTCCGGGTGATGCCCTGTTGCGGAGGGGCAGCGGGTGCCGGGCCGGGCTGATTGTCAGTGCCTGACGGTACGTTCACGGCGTGAGGCCTGGCTTCGGTGGCGGGTACGGCGGCCCGCGGGCTGTGGCCCGCACGGTGGTCAGGTCCATTCCCCTGAGCCGGAAAGCGGCGGCGGGCTGCGAGCGAGAACGGGGTTCGGGTGAACGAGCATCAGTGGGAGCGGGCGCTGGAGACGGGGCACCGCAACCGCGGGATCATCGAGCTGGCCCATCACCACTGCACCCGGATGCAGTTCCGCTACTCCGGCGGCCACGGCCTGGCGGAAGCGGAGAGCGGGCTGCCCATCGACATGCGGGAGATCTACTGCGAGGTCGGCGGCCACGGCAGCATGGCCAGCAACCTGGAGCTGATCGCCGGAGACTACGTGCGCGAGCACTGCCGTGACTGCCCCTCACGTGCGCCGACGGGCCGGATGCCCAATCTGCTCACCGTCGTGGACGCCTCGGATGCCACCGCCGAACAGCAGCATCAGCAGCACAAGGCGCTGCAGGAGGCGGCGGCGCTGCAGGCACGGCGGCGGCGTGCCGCTCGGACGGCGCTGCTGGCGGCGAACGATGCCGGAACGCACCAGCTGCGTGAGGACCTCAACATCGTTGACTCCCCCGGTCACAGTCCGGATGAACGGGTTGCCGCTGCACACCGGCGGCTGGCCGTTGCAGCCCGCCGGGCCCCCGATCTGTTCTCCGGCGATCTGGTCGGGCAGCTGTTCGCGCTGGTGCGTGAACAGCATGAGGACAGGCTGCTGACGCCGTTGCGTTCCCTGGTGCGGGCTGGTGTCACCCGGGCGGACCAGGTGGCTGCGCTGGCCTGCGAGGTTCTGCGCGTGCGGCCCTCGTCCGAGGCTGCCGCCTGCCTGGTCGACTTCCCCCGCTCCTACGGGCCCCAGGACATCACCCGTGAAGTGATCATGTCGTGTGTGCGTCTGGTGGCCGGGCCCGTGTACACGCGGTCAGGGCGTCGGCAGAGCCCGCGGTCAGCCGATCCGGCCGGTCTCATCGCGGTAGCCGACGCGCGTCTGCCGTTGGCCTTGGACCTGGTGGCCGAACTGTTGACCGCTTCCGTACCCGGGCGGCCCGCGCTGGTTCTTCCCGCGGGCAGTGCCGGGCGTACCACCGGAGCCGCGGTGCAGCCGGTGCGGGAGGCGGAGGTACGGCGCCATCAAGGGGCTGTTGCGGCACGCCTGTTGCTGGCAGGCGGGCGTTGCAGGTGGCAGGACATGTCCGGGTCGTTGCGCGAGGCCCTGGCGCAGCCGGACGCGGACCATTTCGATCTTGTGCCTTCCATGGAGGTCGCTGCGGCGGTGGCTGAGGCCATGCTGGGCGAGTTCGAGGTGGTCTTCGCGGATCTTGCCCGCGTGACCCCTCGTTGCGCCGAACACGCCGAGCGGTTGGTGAAGTGTCTCGATCACCTGCGGCGGCTGCTCAGCCAGGACGACCGGTTCCTGCGCCGGCAGGTGGCCCCCGAGGTGCGGGAGGCCGTTGCCCCGATGCTGTGCCAGGCGGCCGTCGGTCTCCTGGACGGCCGGTGGGGGCAGGAGGCGGGATTCGAGGTGGCCACACTGGTGGACGATCTGGCGAAACAGTTCCCTGAGGTCATGGCGGTCCACGCGGAGACGTTGCTGGGCCACATGCTCCTGCTGCGGACCCCGCCCACGCCGCACAGCGCGCTGGTGCACCCCTCCTCCGCGACGGGTGTTCCCCCGGTGCTGGAGCATCTCAGCCGGGAACACCGGGTGCAGGCCGTACTTCGGGAGGTGCGCAGTGCCCTGGCACGCTGCGCGGGACAGGCTCCGGTGCACGTCCTGGATGCGGTTCTGGCTGCGGACGCCGCCACGGATCAGTATGTGCAGGCCGGACAGCGGACACCGGAGCAGGTGCGGTGGATCCGCCGTGACTGCCTGGAACTCGCCTGCCGGATTGCCGGCAGGTACGCAGAGCGGCCCGGTGTCGTGGCGCGGACGCTGCCGCTGCTGTACCGGCGCCTGCTCGGCGAGGACACGCTGCTGCGGGCAGCAGCCGTGGAGGGCTGGGCCGGGCTCGCACAGCGGCATCAGCTGCCCGGCAGTCTGGCCGACTGCGGGCCCGTCCTGATGCAGGACCCCTATGTGGCCGTCGTACGGGCCATGCTGACCCACGGCCGCCGTCTGCTGCACGACCAGCACATGTGGTCCCTGATCAATCTGGCAGCGAGCGTTGCTACCGCCTACCAGGATGACGCGGAACGGCAGGACCTGGTGGCCCTGGCGCTCGACGTGATCTTCTACGAACGCACGCGGTGGGACGCGGCGCAGGTTCCGCAGGTCGAGCTGTGGATTCTCGGCAAGGCTCAAGCGCTGTCCGCGCACCGCTCCGAGCGGCTGGCGGACCGTGCCGGGTGGAGCAGCACCACGGCGTGCAGCGAGGCGATGGCCGCCGTGCGGATGGCTGCGTTGAGCGACCCCGACCTCAACGACCCGTTCAACAATCATGACGATTTGCGCTATGTCCTGCTGATGGACACGGCCGGCGGAGGGGTGCATGTGCCCTTCAGCAAGTTCCAGGAACTGGTCTCTGCCGACGGGCTGTGGGATGCCGTGGTGCTGGTGGAGGTCCTCCAGCGGTTCGGGCGCTGGTCGCAGGCACATGCCCTGGCGTGCCACGTGAACGAGCTGCTGCCCCCTGTGCCCGCCTATGACGGTCACCGGGACCTGCTGCGGCCCGTGCTCGATCACGCCCTGTCCCAGGCCGATCCGGCACACCGGTCCGGGCACACGCCCGTGTGGCCTCTTCCGGAACATCAGGGCGACCTGGAAGACGTCTTTGTTGCTCAGCGTGACCTGGCGGTCCATGCGCGTCTGGCGCTGCGCGGTGAAACGGCCGGCGTGATCGCTGCTCCGGGTGGGACGGATCCCGCTGCCCGCAGGGTCGCGGCGGCATCGGCACGCCTGGAGGACATCGCCTGCCGCGTGGAGCAGGACCATCTGCCATCCACCGCCACGGCCGGGTTCCTGCGGGTGTGGGCGGGATCTCTGCGTGTAGCGGCGTATCTGATGCGGGCTCACGAGGCGTTGCGCCGGGCGGACGCGGACCAGGAGCGGGCACATGCCCAGGCTGCCCGGGTCCGTGCCGAGGAGCTGCGGGAGGAGCTCGAGGGCAGTGACCCGCTGCACGGTGCGCTCGCTGTCTGGCTCGAGCAGGTCCTGGCGGGGGGCGTGCGGGGCGACCGGCTGGCCGGGCTGCTGGCCGATGTGCCGGTGCCGCTGCGGGCCGCCCGCGGCGTCACTGCGCGGGGCGGTGTCCCGGTGCCGTCCGCTGACGCGGCGGCCGAGGAGGATTTGGTGCTGGTCTGTCTGCTGTGGCTCGACGAGCGCCGTGTCACCCACGGCCAGGTCGTCCATCCCGCGCGGGCTTACACGCTGCGCGTCGAGTTCCGCATGGATGCCTGGCCGGACTGGGCCGACCGTCTGGAGGTCGAGCTGCTGTCGGTGTTGAGCCCTGACGAACTGGTCGTGCCGTCCTTCTCCTTGTCCCGTCCTGCGTCCCCCGCCGGCGGCCGCGCGGAGGAAGGCGAGGACGGCGTTTCGGTTGGCGGTGAAGGCACACTGGTCGTGAGATTCGCCCTCGGAGCAGGGCAGCCGCCTCAGGCGGTCCGGGTGGTGGCACGCTTCTGGTCGCAGGAGGGCAGGGTGTGTGCCGCGGACCTGGCCGGCTACCCGGAGCTGCGTCTGCGCCCCTTCGACTCCACCCGCGACGCGCTGACCTCGCTCCCCCAGATGGATTTCCGCCTGCTCACCCTGCACGAGAGGGTCCGGGAGTTCACCGAGGACGAGGAAACCCTGCAGGCATTCGGGCGCCTCTTGGCCGCCGTCACCGCCGTGGCCGCCGAACTCACCTACGACCAGCTTTTCCGCCGCGGCAGGTATGTGACCGAGGCCCGCTTCCACGACGAGGTCGAGCAGCGCCTCCAACAGGATCCGCTCCTCGGCGGCCGGGTGGCCCGCGCCACCCGGCAGGGGCTCGGCATCACCGACGTCGTGCACGACGGCGTGACCTGTGAACTCAAAGTCGAACGCAGCAAGCACTTCGACATCGACCGCTCCCGCCGGTATCTGGGCCAGCCCACCCAGTACGCCTCCGCCGTCCAGCAGCAGCTGTCCATCCTGCTGGTCCTGGACAGCACCCGCAAGACGCAACCGGTCGGCATGCAGGAGAACTACCTGTGGCTCATGCGACCGGAACTCCACGGTGCTCCTGATGCTCCGGCGCCCTCACTGGTGGCTGTCGTCGTGGTCAACGCAGGGCTCCCCGTTCCCAGCAACTGGTCGCGTCGCACCATCGCCGCCACTCAGATCGACCTGGCCAACGGCGCCTCCAGCGGGCCCGTCTGAGCCCACACCAGGTGAAGCAGGGCGCCTGGGGCCCAGTCGTCGGCGGCAGCTGATCGGCTGCGGCCAGGTGAACCAGTCTCGCCTCCGGTTCAGTTTCGTGGTGTGGCCACGCCGAGTGACGACCGAGGGCCGTTGCGGCAACCGGCTTCGCCAGGAGATCCCCCTTCATACCTTGCATTCCAAAACGCCGAGGCGCAGCAAAGCCTTCGATTCCACTGGGGCGGGCTCAGGTCCGGCTCCGACTCCGAAGCAGGCCCTGAAGCCGTCGGCCGCTTCCCTTCGTGAGCCTGCTGGCTCACGCCCCCGCCTGCGTGCGGCCTGACGCGCACAGGTCTCGTCTCCCCTGCCGAGACTCATGTTGGGGCCGAAGCCACTTCCGCGCTCGGCGGCCTTGCGGGCTCAGGGCCGCTCACAGGGCCTCGTCGGTGCTCTGCAGGATGTGCGCTGGCGGGTTGTCCAGGTAGTCGTTGAGGAGCTGGAAGGTTCGCAGGTGTGGGGGCAGTTGCTCGTACCAAGCCAGACCGCGGGTGTTGCAGGCGTGACAGAGCAGGCCACGGACGCAGGTGCCGCATCTGGTGTCCACGGGGCAGCAGCTGTGGTCGTGGTCGAGGTGCCATGCCGCTTGTCCTTTGTTCGTGCGGCAGATGCCGCAGAGTTCCTCCTGCCTTTCGGCGAGTCGGACAAGGAATTCGACGGTGACGTTGAACTTTTTCGACTGGCTTCGCAAGGAGGCGCAGGAGGGGCAATACGGTTGGGGAAGACCGTCCCGGCGCACCCTGAATGTCTCGATCGGAAGGATCTTGGTGCAGGCTCTGCACTCGCTGGTGTCCTGGGCGCGAAGTTCGGCTAGGTACCGGGGGTCCCGGGTGCTGCGGACAGGGTGCAAGACGCGTCCTTTGCGGCGTTGCGTGTAGTGGGCCCGGCACAGGCCTTGACCCAGGTGCGGTCTGTCGCAGCCCGGGAAGTCGCAGCCGGTCTTGGGTTGCTGCACCGGCCTCATTTCGGTGCCTCGCTGGGATTGTGTGTAGTGCGCTCTGCACCATCCCCGTGCGTCCTGAAGCTTGTCGCACCCGTCGAACGTGCAGGGCTGGCCGGGAATGTGCAGGGGGCGCAGTTCGCGTCCTTGCCGGTATTGGGTGTAGTGGCCTGGGCACCAGCCCCGGGTGGTGGCGTACTTGTCGCAGCGGGGGAAGGAGCAGTCGCGGCCACCCGGCTTCTTCAGAGGTGCCAGGGAGCGGCCCAGGCGGTTTTGGCTGTAGTGCGCCGAGCACAGGCCCCGGGCCTCCGCTGGAAGGCCGCACTCCTCGTAACTGCAGGGGCTGGGTGCTTTCGCCGGCAGGGGCTTCAGGGGCCCTCTCCTGCTCTGGGAGTAGTGGGATCCGCACAGGCCAGCGGTTCGTGCGGGCCTGGGGCATGTTTCGAAACTGCACGGGCTCTCGGCCTGTTTCGTGCGCAGTGGGCGCAGTTCCTGGCCTCGCAGAGTCTGGGTGTAGTGCCCGGTGCACCATTGCTTGGACTTGGATGGTTTGTCGCATCCGGGGAAGGCGCAGAGCTCGCGTCGGGTGCCGGTGGGGGTGAAGGTGCCCAGCGGGCGGAGGGACTGCCCGCGTTGAACTTGGGTGTAGTGCCCGTTGCACAGTCCGCTTCGCCCCTTGCAGGGGTGTGTGCATCCTGAGAAGGTGCAGTGCTCCGGGCGTTGGTCGGCGGGCCTGTCGTCCAGGAGTAGTGGCCGCAGAGGCTCGTTGCGCCACAGTTGGGTGTAATGCGCGGCGCACAGTTGCTTCGCGTGGTAAGGCCTGCTACAGCCGGTATATGTGCAGGCGGCGGGGTTACTGAGGGAGCGCTCGCGCAGTTCTGTGAGTGGCTTCCCTGCCGTTTCTTGGTTGTAGTGTCCGTTGCACAGCCCGCGTGCCACGACCTTGCCCGCGCATGGCGTGAAACGGCAGTTGACGCTGTCCGGTGCAGGAGCGTGAAGCTCTTCGCCGCCTGCGTGTTCTCTGTGATGGGGACGGCACAGACCGCTTGCGTGGTGGGTCCGGGTGCAGTCGGGTACCTCGCACCCTGTGGGTGCCGGCCCGTTGGGGCGGCGGGTTCTGAGCGGGATTAGGGGTTTGCTGGCTCTGGCTTGGGCATAGTGGCCACCGCACAGTCCCAGGGAGCGACTGGGGTTTTCGCAGGAGCTGAAGGAGCAGGGTGCCTTGGCTGGCGCGGTCCTGCGAACGTGGCGCAGCGGGCGCAGGGGTTGGCCCATGTTGCGCTGGGTGTAGTGACCCGCGCACAGCCCTCCCGATTTGGCGCGTGCGGGGCGCGTGCATCCTTCGAAGTCGCAGAGGGTCATGCCTGGTCTCCGTCTGGGCAGGCAGGGTTTGTTCCCCATCGGAGGAGTGCGCGCCGGATGCCGATTGCCGCGGTATGCATCATGGCTGGGACGATATGGGGTGGGTGTGACAGTGCCGGGCGGGGCCGTCAGCGGATGAATGGGGTGCGTCACGCTGACCTTGACTGCAGTTGGCTTGACCTTTCGCGGCTATGGGCAGGGCGGTGCGCTCCAGCCAGGGCTGTGGGGACGTGGCGGGTCGGCCGGTCTCACGTTGAGGGCTTGTCGGTGGAAGGCCGTGCAGCACAGGTATGCCCTGCCGGCTGCCCGTGGCTGCCGGGTGAAATGATGCGGTGGGTAGGCCTGGGACCGTTCAGAAGTTGCCGACGGCCGCTACCCGTCGACAACGGGGGTAAGCAATGCGTCTGGACGAGCTGTTTCCTTCAGTGGCCGCGCATCTGCCGACTGGGAAGGAAGTGACCGGTGGGCTCGGCGATCCGGAGACGGTTCTGGCCGTGGCACTGGTGCTGCGCCAGCAGCAGGATCAGCTGGAGGAAGCACCCCATCTGCTGGATCAGTTCACTCACGCAGCGCTGAGCGATACCTGGCGGTTGAGGGCAGCGCACCCCGCGGTGCCAGAGCAGGCTTGTGTGGTGCTGGCGATGTTGGTGGGGTGGTACCCGGCGCGGCGGGGGTATGAGTACGCGCAGCCATTGGAGATGTGGCGGTGGCTGCACAGCGCGTTGGGTGCTCCTGTCGCCCTGGGGGCCACCACCGCTGATGTTGACCTGGCCGCGGTGGACCGCGCGCTGCGCAGTAGCACGTGGCGCCCGCTGGCAGGGCACGCCTTGATCATGCTGGCCCCGATCTTGTTCCACCTGAACACCACCGCTCACTCGGCGCAGGACCTGGCGCAGCAGCTGTGTCGGCCTGTCCTCGTCCTGTGCGGGGTCATGCTCGCCCATGGCCCTGCGTCGGTGTGAGGTTCCCCCGAGATGCGGGGATGGGTGACAGAAGGTCAGATGGGTCTCATGAGAGGAGCCCAGACGATGCCTGCGCCGAGGAAGTACCCGCTGGAGTTGCGTGAGCGTGCGGTACGGATGTACCGGACCGCCGAGCCGAAGCCCGTGATCCGCCGCATGGCCGAGGAACTCGGCGTGCACCACGAGGCCCTGCGCAACTGGATCCGCCAGGCCGAGGCCGACGCCGGCGAACGCGGCGACCTGCTCACCACCGCCGAGCGTGAGGAGCTTGCCGCCCTGCGCAAGGAGAATGCCCAGCTCAAGCGTGCGAATGAGGTCCTGCGGACGGCCTCGGCTTTTTTCGCGGCCCAGCTCGACCCGACCCGGCCCAGGTGACGGCGCTCGTTGACGAGCACCCGCATCTGGGGGTCGAGCCCGTACTCCGGGAACTGAACATCCCCTCCTCCAGCTACTACCGGTGGCGCCGGGCCGAGACCGAGCCGTGCGAACGGCGCCGCCGGGACGCCGAGCTGGCAGGGAGGATCCGGCAGGTCCACGACGAGTCCGGCGGGATCTACGGCTCACCCCGAGTGCACGCCGTCCTCAAGCGCGAGGGCGTCCACGTCGGCCGCAAACGCGTCGAGCGGCTCATGCGCCAGGCCGGCCTGGCAGGGATCAGCCCCCGCCGGGGCACAGGCTTCACCCGACGTGATCCGGACGCCGAACTGGCCCCCGACCTGGTGCAACGCGACTTCACCGCGAACAGGCCAAACCGGCTGTGGGTCACCGACCTGACCATGATCTCCACCGGGGAGGGCCCGTTGTGGCTGTCCGCGATCCGCGACGCGTTCTCCCGCCGGGTGGTCGCCTGGGAGACCTCCGCCCGCGCCGACGCCGACCTGGTCCTCACCTCGCTGGAGTACGCCCTGGCCAGCCGCGAAGTCGCCCCCGGCGAGCTCATCCACCACGCCGACCACGGCTGTCAGTACACGTCCGTGAAGCTCACAACACGCCTGCTCAGGGCAGGTATCCAGGCGTCCATGGGCTCGGTCGGCGACTCGTTCGACAATGCCCTGGCGGAAAACCTGTGGATGGTCATCAAGACCGAATGCATCCGCGGCCGCGTCTTCGCCACCAGAGCCGACGCGAACCTCGCGCTCTTCGAGTACATCGACGGCTTCTACAACCCCCGCCGCATCCAGAAACGGCTCGGCTACCTCAGCCCGATCGAGTACGAGGAGAAGCACTACGCCGACCAGGCAGCGACCGAACAAGTGAACCTGAAACCACATCAACCCGCTCTGACCAGCTAGTCAGCCACTCCCGCACCGCGGGGGAACCTCAGTGGTGGAAGCGGCGGTGGCTCTGGTGCATCACCTGGTGCGGGCAGGGCGGCATCACGACGCGAAGGTGCTGGGTCACGTACTAGAAAGAATGCTGTATACGCGTCCTGGGCACACCATGGCGGGCTCGATCGCTGTGCTGCTGGCTGGTGCACAGCCTCCTATCACCCATCAGAGGCCGGAGGTGATCGCTCAGTGGGCCCTTGACCGCATCGGGTTGGACCCGCTTACGGTGCTCTCCTTGAAGACGGTCGCGGCGGCGCGGATGGAAGTGCCTGAGCTGGCTTCCTCCTTCGACGACGTCGTCTCGCAGCTGCAGAAGGTCGTCGCTTTCAACGAGCGGGAACAGGACGTGGCGCAGCGGTCTCGGGACCGGGGCGTGGTGTGGTCCGTGTGCCAGCCGCTGGTTCATGCTTTGCTGCAGGCAGGTGATCAGGAGCGGCTGATGCAGTGGCTGTCGGTCTGGTACGGCACCAGGTCCGATGAGCGGCGTTCCGGAGGGTGCGTTGTGCTCGCGGCCGGCGGTAGCCGCGCTTGGTATAGGCCGCAGACCGCTCCTCCCGAGGAGGATGACGCTGGGCTGGTGCGGTTGGCTGCTGCGATGAACGCGGCCCTCGGGCGGAGCCTGGTCACACCAGGTCTCAGCGATGCGGTGCTGGTGACACCCGCTACCGGCAGCAAGTCTTTCGAGCACGTCGACGAGCTGGAGGCTGCGCTGCTGGCGTACGTCGATGTGGACGATCTGGCGCAGTACGCGCGTGCCGAAGACGCTGAGGCGTTCGTGGCCCTGCTGCCTGCCCTAATCCCTGTGCAGGCGCTCCTGGCGCGTGGGGGCGGTCCTGTGTTGCCCTTGGCTGTCAGTCTGCGTCAGCCGCTGCCGGACCGGCTGGTGAAGTCGGTCCAGTTGTGGTGCGGAGATGCCCCCTTCTCCCGGGCCGAGATCGAGGTGCTGGAGACGGTGTTCTCATGGGCTGGCATCCGCTGTGACGTCGTGGAGGGCGAGGAGGTGACGCGTTCTGGCTTCCTGTCCTCGTACGAGAGCGACGCCTACGACGTGCTGTGGGTGGTGGCACATGGCCATCACCCGGTGCTGGACCCGGACGAGTCGGCTGTGCTGCTCACCTCAGACGAGCAGGTGACGCTACAGGAGCTGGCATCCGCTGCGCTGCCGTCCGCGACGGTACGGAGACTGCTGGTTCTCAACACCTGTCACAGCGCTGCCGCTAATGCCCAGGGCCCTTATGACGATCATGGTCTTGCCCGTTCGGTAGCTTCCCCCAGGCAGGCCGTCGTCGGGCATTTGTGGCCGGTCCCCGGAGGAGCGGCCGTTGTCTTCGGCGCCCTGCTGGCGTGCGAGCTGGCGGATGGGAGCGGCTTCACGCAGGCTTTCGAGGCTGCGCTGCGGGCGTTCCAGCATCCCTGGCACGACATCGCGGGCCTTCTCGGCGACCGTGGCCTCGGTGCCCAGATCGCCGAGGCACTGCACGAGTTCCGGGACCCCACGTTCTTCGACCGGAGCAGTCCCACTTTCCTCGAGTAGAGCGCTCGGACCGCTGCGAAGGACATCGTCTCGTCTTCTGGTCAGGCCTCAGTGATCCAATCCGTGGGAATCAGGGCTGTTCCGCCTCTCCAGTTCTCCACGACGGCTTCGCGGAACCAGTCGTCACGGAGGTTGACGTGATCGCAGACGATTACCTGGAGTGCTCCTTCGTTCAATGAGACGGCCTGGGAGATCAGTGAGAAGTACGCGCGGACAGCCTCCCAGTCGGCGTCCAGGACGGTATCGGCATCGTGCACTTCTTCCGGGAAGAACGCCTGCGTGGGCTGGTCCAGCATGAGGAAGCCCGGCACCGGCCGGTTGTGCCGGTTGAGGTAGGTGTGCAGGGCCAGGTGCGCGACGAGGTGGTAGCCGATCCAGTTCTTCGCGCTGCCGATGCGGGTCAGTGGGCGGCGTCCATCCGGGGTGCGTAGGACGACGTTGAGCAGGCTGGGGCTGATCCGGACTTCCTCTGCCGTATCCGCGTGCTCGAGGTCGAGGGTTCTCGCCCAGGTGGTCATGAGGTCGGCGACTTCGTTGAGGCGGTTCTCTGTCTCGGCGCCGACCTCGTCGGCGTCCACCATCAGCTGCAGTGCCTCGGCCTGCTCATTGAGCCGGTCGGCGTTGCGGTGGAGGTCTGCCAGTTCGTCCTTGCCCAGGGGGGTGGTGCGTTGCAGCTCTTGCAGAATCCGGCCCTGGATGTGGGCGAGGCGGGTGCGCTGGTCCTGTGCCTGTCTGAGTTGCCGGTCGCTGGTGTTGATGGCGTCGAGGGTCGCGGCATTGTTGCGCAGCCTTGCCTGGATCTCGTTGCTGCGGCCGTCGAGTTCCTCGCGGTGGCGGTTGCGGGCCGGCTGGAGAGCGGCAAGGTCGTCCAGTTCACGGTCCAGTCGGCGTGTGAGGCTTTCGAGGTCGCCGATGTCAGGGTCGGGAAAGGGGAGTTGTTGCGAGCAGACGGGGCACGTGTCAGATCCCGCGTTCTCCGGGTGGGCGGCTGCGAGCAGTCCGATGGGCTTGAGTCGGCTGAGCTGGGTGTGCAGTTCCCCGGTCAGCGCGGTGCTCTCTTCGTTCCAGGTGTCAAGAATGCCCCGGGCATTGGTGAGTTCCTGGAGCTGGCTGCGCAGTTCACGGCGTTCGGCGGCAAGCCGATCGCGGCGGCTGTCCTGGCCGGGCAAGGAGGGCACATCAGGAACTGCTTCGAGGGCTCGGTGCAGCAACTGGTCGAGCGCTGCGGCGGACACCGCTTCGGGGATTTCGGCGATCATGCCTGCGTCCGCCGCCATGCGGGCCAGCGCGATGCGGTGGGCTTCACCGCCCTCCACTCGGCGTCTGGCTTCCTCGATCAGTTTGCTAATGCGGCGCTGCGCCTTTTTGATCTCGGCGAGTTCGTGGCGTCGGGCTGCCTGCTCGGGTCCTGCGGCTCCGAGGAAGTAGGGCAGGGTGTCCTTGATCGCCTGGGCGATCCCGGGTTCTCCCTGACGGTGGAAGAGCAGGGTCTGGTTGGCGATCTCGTTCTGTTTTTGCAGACACAGCAGCGCGGCCTGGGAGATGGAGACATCGAAGGCGTGGCGTCCAGCTCCTGGCGGTGGCTGGAAGCGGAAGTCTTCGATGCCGATGCGGGCGCTGAGTTCGGCTCGCAGAGCGGTGGCGTCCGCGTTCACGTTCAGGTGGCTGGCTGTGGGCAGGGTGAGCGTGTGATCGCCGATGACGAGCATGGCCTTGTTCGTCGAGGCGCCCTTGGGGGCGGGTCTGCCGAGGACGAGTCGGGTAGGGCCGATCTGGACAAGCAGCGCATACCAGCCGGTTGTATTGGTGATGACGCCGTCGGGAAGGGTGAACGTCTGCCGACCGAGGCAGTACTCGACGATTCCGAGTACCGCGGATTTCCCCGTCTCGGACTCTCCGGTGAGGATGTTGAGGGCACCGGGGCGGAAGTGGACCACCCGGGGGTCGGGCCTACCGTCGCGGTGGTAGAGGGCGAGGGCGAGCAGATGCATGGGGTGCAGGCTCCTTTGGAAGGGTTAGGGCCTAACGCCCAGCAGGGTGAAGACGGTGGCGGGGTCGGCGGCGGCGAACCATCGGCCGACAAGCGTGGCGGCCCGGACGCAGGTGACAGCTTCTTCACCGTGCTCGCCGGGATCAGGCTTGCTGAGCTTTCGGGCCGCTTGCAGGCCATCAGGGGAGAGCGTCAGCGCGCGGTGGCGGATGCCGAAGCGGATGCAGCCCTGTGTGTAGCCGCGGAGGGCTGGTGCGCGTTGAGGGAAGGCGGCTCGGATCATGGCGTTGTCGGCAAGCCATCCAGCGAGTTGGGTCCGGGTGTCGCGGGGCAAGGCGCGCCGTGAGTCAGGGGGCAGGATCAGCGGCAGGGCAAGGAATGCGGTGGGCCATGGGAGGGCGGCCTCAGGCTCCGTGTGTGCCGCGGTGTATGCGGCGGCACAGTGCATGAGGATGTAGGCGCCGAAGGCCGGGTTGAGGAGCGCTGCCGCTTCGGGAAGCTGCGGTTGGGTGGTGGGCACTTGCTACTCCCCGCTCGTCGTCTGGTCGGGTGCCCGTAGCAGTTCCCGGAAGTGGGGATGCCAGCCGAGTGGGTTGAGCTCTGTCCGAGCGTTGTCCGCGAGTGAATGCAGGGTCCCCCGGGCGATCCAGCGCTTGTCGACCTGTCGGAGTTTGATGTCCTGGGCCGCGCCGAAGGTGCCGTCCAGGATGTTCTCGCCGACGGCCTCAGCGTCATTGCCGGCCTTTCCCGCTTCGAAACGGTCGGCGTGTTTGGCGAAGACGAGGTTCCATTCCTGGCGCAGGTCGCTATCGAACTGCGCCAGTTCGCCGGGGGTGACGTGGTGGCGGTAGACCCAGCGTGAGCGGTGTGCCCAGGCATGGTGGTACTCGCCGATGTGGGCACGGATGCTGCGGTTCCCCAGGCCGATCAGTTTCAGCTGCGCGACGAACACATGGCCGTCGTACTGGGCGATCTCCTGCTCGGTCAGGTCGTCGAGGCTGTCCACCACGGGCAGGGCGGTCTGTGTGTACTTGCTGAAGACGTAGTCGATCTGCGTGCGCAGTTCCTCAGCTGTGACCGATAGGCGTCTGCCGGGCGTGGCGTGGTCGAGCATCTCGTGCGACACCGTCCACCACCAACCCTTCAGCTCTTCAAGGATTTCCTGGCTCTGTCTGTCGTTCTTCCAGATCCCGACCACTTCACGCAGCGTAGAGTCGACCTCTGACACTCGTGGTGCCTGATCGTCGAGAACGACGGCTCCGACCAGGGCTGCGCGGGTTTGCGGGCTGCAGGACATGAATCGTGCACGCCAGGGTCGTGTGGTCCTGGCACCGTCGGGATCCTTCGCCACGGCCTCAAGGACCGCCAGCGCTCCGGGTACGTCGCGGTCCTCTGCCTTGAGTTTGGCCAGCAAGCTACCCGGCGGGACGCTCTGCGTGGTGACCAGGCGCAGCATGGGCATCTGCCCGGGCTGTACGTGGTCGAGAGCGTCACACCACGAGTTGATGGAGCGCCAGAGGTCAGCGCTGGTCAGCCCGAGTTCGCCTGGGTGACCGTGATGCTTGGACTGCACGAGCTCAACGGGGTTGTCCTCGTGGAGGATGTCGATGTCATCGAGCATCTCCATGCGGAGTTCGGCCTGAGGGTCCTTGAACCAGCGGCGGGCGAGCTCTACCAGCGCCCATTCACACTGATACAGGTAGCCGATCATCTGCCCGGCTGCTGAGTGCGGCATCTTCTGCATCACGATGGGCGAAACTATAGTTACGCGTCGTGATATCGGGCAAGTCGCCTCACGATGCAACTCGCTCCGGCAGCAGCCAAGATGATGCCGCCCTGCCCGATGTGTGTGAGCTCCGGCCGTCGGGCAGACCGTCGTCGAGCTGGATGACGGCGCTGCAACCAGATGCCCGCGGGGATGAACCGGTCACGGGTGGCTTTGTTCACGACTTCCGACGTGCAGATGACGATGACTTCGCGAGGCACCCTGCAGACCGGCGAAGTCGATGTTCACGAGAACGCAAGGCGCCTGCCGGCACTCGGCAACGGTACGAGGACGGGTGCCACCTGCGCCCGTAGCCAGGGCTTTTGCCCCAGCATCCAGCCTGGCGATAGATGGCGCTCCACCAGTCGTCACAGAGGCGCTGCCCGTTCTCACGAAACATCCGGCGCGGGAGGTGCCTCCCGAACTGCTGTCGAAACGCTGCTCTGCGACGTGTACAGAGCCATCACGAGGCACCGTACGGAAGATCTGCTGCCACACGGCCGACATTTTAGAAGCATAGGTAGATGGTCCCGCCCCGGACTCAAGGGCGGACTGCCCCGATGCGGGCAACGGCCAGACCGACGAGCGGTCTCGGGTCAGCCGATCCCGCACTCGAGCTCAGAGAGATGTCGTCGACACCCCCCGCTACATCGCATTCGATGTCCATCCGTCGAGAAGCTGGGCTTCCTGTGGAGGACAGCAGGGACGCCGGGATCGCCGCGCAAGCATGTACGGGTGCCGTCTTCGCGTTGCGGCAAGGCACTGGAACTGGTGATAGCACACAGGGTCCGCGGCCTAGGCCGGCAGTGCTTCCGGGGGCGACCTGCGACCCCGCGTCATGCATAAGAGCTCCGATCCCACGTCGTCGCTGGCCTACTGCCGGGAACCGCTCTGCGCTGTCACCGCGTCCACCGTCCACCGTCCGACATCGGGCAGGGGCCGGAGCTGGCAGTGGTTGTCGAGTGCCATCTCCGAGGCAGGCATCGCGAGTCCTCCGCGCGACCTATCGAATCTCGCTGCCCGCTGGGGGCGGATCAGACAGACTTACGTGGGCAGCGGTGGGACCGCATCGTTTCTGACAAGGACCATGCCCATGGGGAGAGATCCTGTCTGGAGAGAAGCCCATGACCAATCGCACAAGAACCGCCACCGCGTTTTTCGCCGCCATCACATCGGCTCTGCTTCTTGTGGGTTGTGGCGGGCCCGTGGCACCCGAAGTAGCGGACTTGTCAGGTAAAACCTTTGAGGAAGCCAAGAAGGATGCTATCCAGGCCGGATACGGCAGCGAGTTCGGCGTCAACGGTCAGTCTGCCAACGCCTACACCGCCCCTGGAAGCACCAACAACTACCATGAGCGGGAGTTCGACGAGGATGATCCAGCCCACTTCTCGTGGACCGTCTGCTCCCAGGACCCCAGCGACCTGTCTTCTGAAAAAGACGGCAGCGACTGGGTCCTCTTTCTCTACCTAGTCGAGAAGCCGTCAGACTGCGAGGGCGGCGAGATCACCGCTGAAGCCCGCGAACGATACGTCGCCATTGCCAAACAGGGGAAAGCGCTGGCGACGGAGCCCACCGCAGATGACACAAGCGACATCCCGACAGAGGACAGCTACCGCACCATTGACGACCCCGACTTCACGTACACCGGAGACTTCACCCTTGACACCGGTCTGCCCGATCCTCAGGAACGGGACGCTTACGGTTCCTACCGTTACAGCTTGTGCGAAGGCTCTGACTACGCCACCGCCAGCGACTGCTATCCCACCGAGTGGCAGAGGGTGTACGAGGAATACCGCGAAGAGTACAACTAGTACTCCAGCCGCAGATCGTGATCTTGCTGGTCGGGCCGGTGCGGCCACGGTTGATCATCGCGAGTTGTGTGGACCTACGAAGAGACGGTGGCCGCAGGTCACAACATGATCCCGGCAGTTGGCAGGAGGCATTCGAAATGGCCATCAGCCGGATCGCTGGCCGATTCGCACGGTGAAGAAGCGCTATGCCGTGGGTGTTCCGTCGGGGTGGTCGTTGATCCATGACAGGCCGCCCAGGTCGAGCCTGTGGCGGGCGCGGGTGACAGCGACGTAGGCGAGGCGTGCTTCGGCTCTGTCGATGGGGCGGGGACAGGGCGCCCGTTGGCGTCTTTCTTGTCGGTGTCGCGGGGTGGGGTGAAGTCGTCGGCGATTATGACGCTTGCCCATTCGCGGCCCTTGGACTTGTGGGCGGTCGAGACGGTGACGTGGGCGGTGCTCTCGGGTTCGAGGCGGTGAACAGCGTTGAGGATGGCGTCGGTTCCGTGGGTATCGACGAGGTCGACGAGCGGCTGGAAATCTCGTCCCGCGGGGTCGTTCGCAGCGTAGTCCTGCAGGTCACTCCAGGTGGGGAAGAGTAGAAGTTCGGGGTGGAAGGTGCGCGCAGGGGTGCGGTGGCAATGGAGAGCCAGCGGTTGGCTTCGTGGGCGAGGTCGGGGCCGAAGCGGAAGGACTGGGCCAGGGTCAGGCCCGTGCCGCAGAAGGCGGTCATGATGCCGCGGGCGCCGCGCCACTGGTAATGGCCTGGGCGGAGTCTCCGACCATGACGAGCTGGGCATGGTCGCGCTGGGCGTTGAAGACCCCGTGCGCTAATGGACGGGCTGTCCAGTCCCGGCCATGCCGGCCGTCGCCGGGTTTCGCTCTAGGTGACGCGGATCCGCAGCACGTACCGCTCGCCGGCCCAGTCGCCGCCACGACCTTCAGGAAGACCCGCAGGGGGGAGGACACCAGGGCGGGCAGGTCTACACGCACGAACATCGTGTTCCTTGTGCAACTCGGTATGGAGCTGGAGGACAGGGCGGAGGTCGAGGGCCCCATCGCCGACCAGCACACCGCACTTGACGGCGTCCGCCGTGACATCGCGACGGTCTGGACCCCGGACGGTCACAGCCGGTTCGAGCTGGCGAAGCACCGCAGCCTCGCGCGATCAGCGCCGGGCCGCACATTCTGGGCACGCACCGCGTCATGTTCGCCGTCAACGACATCGAGGACACCGTTACCTGCCTGCACCCTCACGGCGTCGAATTCGCGCGCGAGATGGCTCGGTCCAGGAACAGCTACCCGATCTGCTGCATCCACAGTCCGGAGGGCATCATCTTTGCCGTGGCTCAGCAGCTGCGCCAAGAGACGATCTCATTGGAATCACCAAGAACCTTCGAAAATCTCTTCGAAAGTGATGTTCCACTCCGAGATGGGATCCTCAAAGGGGCGTGGTCGAACTGTTTGATCTTGGCGTGTGTCTGCTGTGCGAGTGCTTCTTCATCGTCGACTTCGTCGCGCTCGGCATGGTAGGTCTGCAGTGCGCAGAGACTGTGGATCAGGGATTCGACATCACGGTGGATGAGGAGGTGCCGTGAAGTGCCTTCCAGGAAGGCATAGATGTGTTCGGTGTCGGGGTCCAGGGCCAGGACTGAGTCATTGAAGTAGCCCAGGAAGAGCCATTTTTGCGCCTCGGCGGGGTAGGACCGCCCCGTGGTTTCGAGGAACTCACCGAGGTACACGGACTCTTGGCTGGGATTTTTGACGTCCATGCGTGAGAGGAAGAGGTCGTCGTGCGGGAGACCCACTTCGTACAGGATGCGAGTCGAGCGTGACAGCTCGGCAGACGCTGCCAGATGCGCTCTTCGGGATGGAGCCGGCCAGGGCCCGTGCTGTCGGTGACGACTTCCTTGCGGCCTTCGGTCAGCTTGAACTCGAAGGAGGCCGAGAACGGGAAGTTCAGAGTGTGCCGCACGTCGTCCAGGACTCGGGACCACCAGCTTTCCCGTTCGGCGAAGGCCAGGGGGTCGAGGTCCTTGAGGCCGGTCATGAGGCTGCGAAGGACGGGGAGCGCGTCCTGAAGGCCCTCTGTAGAGGCGAGGCGTGGCAGGCCGCGGTCGAGCAGCATCAGTGCTTCGTTGAACAGATCCACGCTTGCGCTGACGTACATGTCCGGAATTTCCTCGGCCAGGAAGACGGCTTGGACGGCGCCGTCCGGCCTGACGCACAGCTCGGCTCCTCCATCCGTGCCCAGGCGCAGCCAGCGGCTGAGCATGCCGGGCGGGGACGGACGCTTTTACTGGGAGGCGAACGCTGCGAGTTGGGCGGCGTCGTTGGTGGCCGCCGCGCGGAAGTAGGGCGCGACAGCGACCGGAACACCTTGGTCTCGCAGCGCGCGGACAGCGTCCTCAGGTACCGGGGCGCCGTGGAGGGATACGGGGTGGAATCGGCGGACTCCGTCAGTGCCGAAGTGCGTGGTGATCGATTCGGTTATGACTACGTATTGCTCCTCAAGGCGGTGTCAAAGGTCAGGGCACATTTGGGGTTTCCCTCGTATTGCCCCGGTTGTGATGCGGAGGATGTGGCCTGCGGCTGGTTCGAGGGTCAGCGTGGGCGCCAGGTGCGGATTTCCAGGTGGGTGATGTGGGCGCCGGGGTGGATGCGGCCGGTGTCGACGAGCCACTGATGAATGGCGGTCGTGACGTCTCCGCCGGAGCGGTCGACGCGGCGGGCGAAGTCTCCTGCATCGAAGCCGCCGGTGGCGGCGGATCCGTAGGAACGCTCTTCGGTGTGGTCGGTGCGCTGGATGACGTCGCGGCGGATACCGGGTGAGTCGGTGCGGCTTCCGGAGGCGTGGACGTAGCCGGTCTTGGCGAGGCGCACGGTGAAGGCAAGGCGCAGGCCCTGACGGGCGGCTTCAGCGATGAGGGGGCGCAGGCGGGCAGAGCCGGAGGCGATGGCCTGTGCTCCTGCGCGGCCGGTGCCGGTGCCGGTGGGGGTGATCAGGAGTGCTTTGGTGCGGACGCGGGCTTTGGTGCCGGCGGCGGTGGTGCGGCGGGTGATGTGCCCAGCGGCGATGGCCGCGAGTTCGGCGGTGTCGGTGATACCTGCGCTCTGGACAGCGGTGAGGACTTGGGTGAGGGCGGGGACGAAGACTGCGCCTTTGTTCTTTGTGTAGAACTGGGAGACGAGGGAGGGGTCGCGGTTGATGATGCGGGCGATGTCGCGTTTGGTGTAGCCGGCTGCCTGGAGCTGGTCGGCGAGCTGGGCTGCGTCGTTGAGTTGTGGTGCGGGGGCGCGTCGGCGGCGGGGCGGCATCAGGACCCCTCGTTGTTGGGGGAGGTGGGCTGGATGGTGCGGCCCTTGTCGCGCAGGGTCAGGAGTTCGTCTTCGGTGGTAGGTGCGGTGAGGGGGCCTGTGAGGTGGCCCTTGTTCAGGTAGTCGCCGGGCTGGCCGTGGTAGGGCCAGGCCTGGGGCTGGGTGAGGTAGACGGCGTCGGTACGAAAGGCAACGACGCTGCCGGGCGGGGCGTGGAGAGCGCCGACGTAGGTGTTGTCGTCGCGGTGGCGCTGGGAGAGCAGGGCGGCTCGGGCGGAGGACCAGATGTGGGCGGCCCATTCGGGGTGGGCGTTGGGGTCGCGGGTGAAGCCGGTGGGGCGTTGCCAGGTGATGGTCTGGTCGTCGAAGCCGATGATCTCGGCATCGGTGGGGACGTCACGTTCTGCGGTGCGGGGTGTGGTGCCGGTGACGGTGCGGGGGCGTTGGGCGAAGGCGCCGATGCCGTAAAGGAGGATGGCGCGCACCGCCCGGGCTGCGAGGTGGGCGGCGGTGCGCTGGGCGGGGTCGCCGTTGAGGTCGGCCTGGGCAGTGAGGGAGGACCAGGCTTCCTTGAGCTTCTTGGACCAGTCGTCCAGGGGCTTGCCGTCGTCGAAGAGGATGCCGTCGAGGATTTCGACCTTCCACGGGCCGTGGGGGTTGGAAAGAGCGGTGTGGATCTCGGGCCCACCCGCCCAGGTGGTGAACGTGGTGCCGGGGGTGGCGGGGTAGTGCCAGGCCCGGTCGCCGGGGGCTGGCGCGGGGAGAATGCCGACGTGGCCCCAGTTCTGGGGGACGGTAACGCGGACGTGCCAGTGCCCGCAGGCGAACAGCGCTTTGGCCTGTTCCTTTTCCGACCACGCGGCGAACCTGGCGGCGGTGACACGGCGGGGGGTGCCGATGCCGGCTTTCCAGGTGTGCTTGGCGTAGGCGAAGGTCCGGTCGTACTCAACCAGGGCAGGGAGCTGCTCAGGGACACAGGGCGGGGTCAGGAGTTCGGTGCGTCCCTGTCCGGCGGTCGCGTGGAAGAGGCCGCGCAGTTCTTCGGACAGGACGGGGTAGCCGCCGGCGTACTGGCCCTTGGTGGGGATGGTGCGGGTCCACAGGTCCCGGCCGGTCTGGGACGGTGAGCCCATCAGGACGGCGTCGGGCCAGTGGCGGCGCAGGGCTTTCCACAGCAAGACGAACGCGTCGCGGATGACGGCGGGCTCGGTGCCCTCGGTGTCGAACCACTCCCCCGCCGAGCGGATCTCGACGTGCTGTTCGCCCTGTTCGCGCTGGTAGCGGCCGACAGGGTTGCGGGGGTGGACGAAGTGGCCGGCCATGCGGTCCTTACCCCGCCCGGTGTCCGTGCGCCAGCCGGGTGTGGGGGCGTTCAGCCAGGCTCCGACGGCGTCCTTGAGGAAGGGGTGCTGGTCGGCCTGACGGTGCCAGGGGGCGCCCGCGGTGATGTAGATCCGCTCAACACCGTCCGGCAGAACGTGGAAGACGGTGTTCAGGATTTCTGCGGCACTTGCGGTCGGCAGGTCGAGGCGGAACGTCTGGTCGCGGTGGACCAGCACACCCGCCTCGGTATCGAGAAAGACGGTGCTGCGGGCCTGCTGGGTGAAGTTCGGGTGCGTGGAGGCCAGGTTCGCCGTGTGGGCGAACCAGCGGTCTCCCTCAGGGCCTTCCGGGATGCCGGGAAGGGTGCGCTGCGCTCCATGGGCCGCGAGAGGAGCAGCCGTGAGCGGGGCCGGCGCAGAAGACGACGCAGAAAGCGACGCTGAAAGGGCTGCAGGCGGCTCGGGTTCCGCTGCCGCTTCAGGGGCGGGGCGGGTCATTGCCGGGGCGACCGTGCCTGCCCGGGACGGGGCCTGCTCCTGTGCGGGTTCGGGACCGCTGGGCGGTGCTGTCTGCCTGGCAGGCTCAGGGGGTGCGACGGCTGCGCCGGTCGGGGCTGCTGGTGCGGGGTTGGTGAGCTGGTCGGGGGCGAGAATGGGAGCGATCGCCACGATGTCGGCGAGGCTGAGTCCGGCTGCGGGCGCGATGCGCTCCGCCTTCGCCTTCTCGTATCCGGCCAGCGCGGTGATCTGCCGGGCGCGGTCCGTCTCGAGTTTGGCGAGGGCGGCCTGGGTCTTCTTGATGTCATCGCGCAGAGCCCGCAGCTCGGCCAGCTGTGCGTTGTAGGTCTTTGCGTCCATCACGATCCCTTGGGCCTGCAGGTCAGTTGGCGGTACTGCTACGGGTTGAGACGTACGCGATCGCGCCGCTCGACTGCGAGGGCAAGCGGGTTCCTAGGAGGAGATCCGCGACGTCCCGGTCGGTCTGGCGCGGTGCGGTCAGATGTTTTATCGGGGTGGCCAGGTCGCTGACATATCCAGTGAGGACTGCATCGGGAAATGCGTGCCGCCCGCCTTCGCCTTTCTCCCACCTGTCCAGGCCGGTCAGGACCGCCACCACATAGCCCGACACCGTCACCGGCAGTACTCCCCCGGCCGCGACGCTCGCGGCATCACAGCGCCACCAGCCTCTCAAGCCCTTGAGGAGGTCGTCGGGGCCAAGGTCTGGCGCGTAGCCTGCCCATTTCCGGTGGGTGTCATGGACTTGTTGTGCCGCGTCGACGCGCAGGACCCCGAGCAGGTCGGCGTCCAGGCGGTCCACGGGCGCAGGGGCGCGTTTATGCAGGGCCTGGACGACCCAAAGCGGCGTCATCACGCGAACACCGCGCCGGGATAGACCGGGCAGTACGCCTGCTCTGATGAGACGCCGGTATGTGGTAATCGCACAGCCGAGTTCTTCTGCGGCCTGTCCGGTGGTCAGCAACATGGCCTGCCTCCTCGGATCCGGGCGCTGCCGCGCTTGGACGCTATCGGCAGTCCCACCATCCACGCAAGTCTGATCAGATATCTGATTCTAGTTGGTGTAGCCCTTGGACGGGGCCGCAAGTTCCTTGGCCCGACTGGTCGTACAGTCCGTCGCTGAGCGGCTGGAAATGCCCGACCGGCCCGGTCGCGGGACAGGGCCAGCCGACCGTGGCTTCCGGGACGGCACCCCACCACCTCCGGACGCCGGGGTGGCGGTCAGGAGCAGGCGGCCCCGGCGCACTGAGGCTGCGAGTACGCGCCTGCTGCATTTCGCCAATTCGCCCTGGCTGGACCGTCGGCGTCACCGACCATCAAGTGTGCAGGTGGGAGGGCTTCACTGGGGTGCTGGGTGCCGGACCAGCTGTGGGGTGAGGGCAGGTGTGGCAGGGAGCCGGGAAGCAGGTCGCCCGAGGTGGAGCCGCCTGGAGCATGGAGAGCCGGGACGGCAGGGTTGGGGTGGCTGTGGTGGCTTGATCGAAGCTTTGCCGGACTGTGCCTCGTAATGATCCACCAGTTTTTGTCAGTGCCCGCTGCTACACCAATTCCTTAAGGGACGGGCCGCATTCCGCGGCCCGCCGGCGGGAGGGGAACAGCATGTCGAAGGTGCCGGACGGGTTCCATCGCGTACGCGGGCACATCCGCCGCAACCCGAAGCCGCGCAGCGCGAAGCGGATGAGCGGCTGGATGATCGCCGGTCTGCTGGCGGGCGCGTGGCTGTGGGGGCAGGTCTTCGGGTTCGGCGAGTCCGCTGTCCCCACACCGGCTGCTGATCCGAAGCCGGCCGCCTCCGCACAGAGCGCACACTGATGGCGCTGCCGCGGTTGCGGCGTCCTCGCGGCACGGCCGAGGTAGTCTCAGCCGCTGTTGTCGTGGTGGCCATGCTCGTGCTCGCCCTGCGGATGCTGGTGGCAGCGGCAGGCGCGTTGGTGCAGGCCTGGCCCGTTCTGCTGGCACTCGTCCTGCTCGTGGGAGCGGTGAGCGTATGGCGCCTGCGGCAGGCGAGCACACGGCGGCGCCGGGAGGCAGCGCGGGTGGCGGCGCTTCGGATCACCCTCGTCGAGTTCGACGCGATGGACGACCGGCACTTCGAGCATGCCCTGCGGGACCTGCTGGTCCGCGACGGTTGTGCGGCCCGCAGGGTCGGAGGTGCCGGGGACCAGGCCGCCGATGTCATCGGGGACCATCCGCGGCTCGGCCGGATCGTGGTACAGGCCAAACACACCCGCGTCAGCGGGAAGGTGGGCTCCTCGGTGATGTACGCGGTGAAGGGCACCGCCTGGCCGGTACACAAAGCGGCGCATGCTGTCGTCATCACCAACGGGACCTTCACCCGTGACGCCATGGCGTGGGGCGAGCGGCACAGCGTGCACTGGGTCGACCGACACAGGCTGGAGCGCTGGGCCCGGGACGGCGCAGCGTTGCACGAGCTTCTAGGCCTGTCCGCAGCCCGTGCGGGCCGGTTCAAGCGGGCTGCCTGATCCTCAGGATCCGGATCCCTCGTTCATCAGGTCGGGAGGTGTGGTGTTCGAAGAAGACGGGTCGCTCGACCCGCTGCTGAAGTTCCTGCTCTACTCCGTTCTTACGCTGGCCATCGGCAAGATGCTCTGGGAGTGGATCACCGAGGACGTCAGCCGGTGGATCACTGTGGGCCTGTGGGGTGTGATCACTGGCCACCCGTGGTGGACCGGGGTCATCGTGGCCGGCGGGCTGCTCATGTTCCTCATGCTGGGCCGGCTGGTGGCGTTCGTGTCCGACGCCTCGTCCGCTGTCTACTCCAGCCCGCAGGACACGCTCATAGCTCCCGAAGCCTTTGCCGGACCGGACATGCTCACCTTCAGAATGAAGGAGCTGTCCTCGATGAGCGCGACGGGCTTCGAACAGGCATGTTCTGACCTGCTGGCACGAGACGGATTCCTCAGCCCACACCGGGTTGGCGGCGCCGGTGACCTCGGCGTGGACGTCACCGCCCGGGACAGCGACAACCGTCTCCTGATCCTGCAGTGCAAGCAATACCAGAGCCCGGTCGGATCGGGACACGTACAGAAATTCAACGGGACAGCTCGCCCCCACCACGGGGCCGACCTGCCCATCATGATCGCGCTCAACGGATTCACCCGGCCCGCGACCGACTTCGCCCAACACCACAAGCTCATCCTCGTCGGACGCCCGGAACTCAAACAGTGGGCCCACGGCCAGCACCTCTACGACGTCCTCGGCATCCGAAACACGACACAGTGACACTGCATCAGCGCCGCCGTTGAACAGCACCAGGTCAGTCGCCGGATCTGCCAGGTTGTGTACGGGTTGCCGAACGGACAGGCCAGCACGAAGCCGTGGTCCGAACAGAAGGGTTCACCCCCGCGTTCTACCAGCCGTACTACGCCCGGCGCATGCCCGGTAGCTAGCGCTCAACCGCACGGACGTGGGCATTCACCGCAGGAACGATTCGCGGACACACCCGTCGGGGCTGGAGAGTTGCAAAACCTGAGCAGATTGGAGGAGGCGCTCCAATCCGTGGTTCGACACGACCCGAACTTGACTGCCCTGGCCACCTCACCGCCGCTCTGCTCAGTGCTGTGCGCTTTGAATCGTGACCGTCACGGTCTGTTGCCGCAGTCGGTGATGAGTCTGTATGAGGCCGCCCTAAGCATGCTTTTGGTGCGGCGCGACGCTGAGCGCGGCATCGGCGCTGCGGGAGTTCAGATCAGCGAGCGACAGAGCGTGCAGTTACTCCAAGCCCTGGCCTACTGGCTGATACGCAACGGCCACTCCCAGACCGATCCGACGACCGCCATACGGCTCCTCGGCCCAGTCCTCGCGGCCATGCCTACCGCACCCGGCGATGCCGCGCAGGTTCTCAGGCTCCTGCTCGAACGATGCGGCGTACTTCGAGAGCCTGCCCCCGACCGGCTGGAGTTCATCCACCGCACTTTCCAGGACTTCCTGGGTGCCCGGGCCGCCATTGAGGCCGAGGAAATCAGTCTGCCGGTAGCCAACGCCCACGAGGATCAATGGCGCAACGTGGTGAAGATGGCCATCGGCCACGCCCGACCACGAGAGTGTGCGCAAATGGTCCAAGCCCTGGTGGCTCGCGGCGACCACGAAGAGCCGCACCGAAAACAGCTGTACGCGCTGGCCGCCTCCTGCGTGGAGTACGCCACGGAACTTGCCCCTGAGGTCCTGACGATCGTGCAGCAGCGGAGCCGTGACCAGGAGCTGTAGGAGGGGAGCAAGCCCGCCCGGTGGCCCACCGCAGGGCGTCCGGGCCGCAGGACGCCACCTCACAGGAAGGGCTTGCGAGGCTCAGAGCCTTACCAGAACGGTGTTTCGGCACTCTGCGCTGCCGACTCACCGCTCGGCCCTCGCAACGCGAACGGCGAGCGTGCTCCCGACTCGGGGACATAGCTGGGTCTCCGGAACCGGTACAACGCTGGCGCCTGCGGGCTGGAGTGGGGTCAGTAAGAGAACTCGATGTACACGATGTCGGTAAGCGCCACCATATGGAGCTTGCCGCTGGGCGAGACGTTGAAGTACGCCTCGCCGACGGCGTCGGCAATGATTTCTCGGAGTTCACTGTCGTCGGCGTTGCGGTATCGGGCTTGGAACAAGCGGGCGGCATAGGCCGTAGGAAGCCATTCGGTGATGTGGCGTACTCGGCCGTCGTCGGAGGAGCCGGCTGCTCCGGTGAAACCGAACCAGGCTTTGAAGTGCACGAGCATGCCATCGTGGCCGGTGGAGATCAGGTGGTGGGCGCGGCGTCGCACGCGCGGCTGCCAGAGGCGTACGACGTCTTTGGCAATGGCCTGGGATAGCACGCTGCCCGGCGCGCTCCGCCGGCCCTTCATGACCTCCTTGACGAGGCGGGGCTTGGTGCCCAGTCGGCTGGCCAGGGCCCCTAGGTCGGCGTAGCGGGTTGCGAGAAAGCGCAGGCGGGCGCTGTCGGAGCGCGGCGGTTGGCGTGTCCAGTGGTGGGTGTCGGCGAAGTCGAGCGCTTCGGCGATGGAGGCGGTGTAGAAGTCGTCGAGCATGTTTTGGCCCTTTACAGGACGCGTGCCCGCAGCATGCTGCGGTTTGCACGGCGTGTTCCAGTGGTGACAGGTGCGGTGCGGTGGCGGTCAGGCGGTGTGGCCAGCAGGCGGCAGGCGCGCAGGGCTTGTTCGATCTCTGGGTGCTCCCAGGACGGGGTGGAGAGCACGTTGGGGGCGTCTGGATGGCCTTGCAGGTGGGTGAGGTGACGGGCGGCGTTCAGGAGGGGCTGTGCCCATGCGGGCATTTCGGCCAGACCGTTTCCTGATCTTTCGTGCAGGCTTTTGATCTGCTGGCTGCTGTAGCCGGTCAGGGCGCGCAGGGCGACGCACGCCGCGTGGACGGGGTGGGCGACGCGGGTGTGGATTCGGGCGGCGATCTGGGCGGTATGGGGGTGGCAGGGGTCTTGGTGTGGTCCGGGTACTGGCAGAGGTGGGGTGATGCCGGTCGGCTCGGAGCCGGGAATGAATGTGAGGGTGAGGGGCTCGCGCGGTTGCGGGGGCAGGCGGAACCAGAGTTCGGCATCACGGGGTGGGAAGGCGGTCGTGTGCTGCCACCACGGGTGGTTGTCGGATTCCGGCGGACCGCTCGGGGGATTCCAGTGGGTGGTCGCGGCGCGCGTGGTGTCCAGCACGCGGTGGGGAATCGTGTCGAGAAGGGCGGCGGTGGGGCGCGGGAGGGGGCCGTTGCAGAGGAGGGTGAGACGGGTGCCGGTGAGGGCGCTGAGTGCCAGCAGGTGTTCCCATTGAGGTTTGCTGAGGCGGTGGGCCCGGCAGACGGTCGTGTGGGTGATCCCGAGTGCGATGAACCAGGACGCGGCGATGCGCCAGCTGCGGTCGGAGTTGTTGGTCCATGCGGGTAAAGGGTGCGCTTCGTCGGGGACGGGCAGGTGTTTGCCGAGGGCGCGGATCAGGTCGTGAGCAAGGTATGCGCCGGTTCCGGCCAGGGGTGTGGGGTGGACGGTGATGCGTCCGTGGGGCGGGGTGGATGCGGCGAAGGCGAGGCGCATGTAGTGCGGTTCGTCGTGTGGGGTGACGACGACGGTGACGAGGGGCAGTGCGGTGTGGTGATGTGGCTGCCAGGTCGGGCACCACTTTTCGCCTCTCTTCGCGTCGTCGGGTTCTGCCGTTTGTGGTGCTGTGGGGGTCAGAGTCATGTTTTGGCCGCTCTGGGGGCCAGTTGGCGCAGTAGTTCCTGCGGGCCTCTGGTGATGTGCTGGGTGCTGCGGTGGGTGAGGGTGGCCCAGCGTCGGAAGTTGCCTTGGGCCCATGTCTGGTCGAGGTCGCGGAGTACGGCGTGATCGGTTCGCTTCCAGTGGGGGTGGAAGGCGGGGATGACGGTGGTGATCTCGTCTTCGTCGATGACGTCGAGTTCGTGCCAGCAGGTCACGCGGGAGGCGAGTACAGGGGTCGTACGCAGGGCGCGGAGGCGGTGGCTGCCGGCGGCCAGGGCGACGGTCACGCGTGTGTGCGGGTCGTCGTAGAGGTAGCGCACGTATTCCAAGCAGGACGCGGAGAGTTGGTGGGCTTCGTCGATGGCTAGGAGCCGTGGGGGGTGGTGCAGGGCGTGGCGGATGAGGTCGTCGCTGGTGCCGGGGTCTTTGGGTGGGGGGCTGGGCAGGCCGAGGGCGTGGTGGATGCTGTGGCGGAGGTCGTCGGGGCGGGCTTGGGGCTGGGGCAGGAGCCGGATGGGGTGCCAGGCGGGATGCTGGTCCAGAACGGTATGGAGAGTGAAGGTCTTCCCTGCTCCTGCGGGAGCGGCGATGCACAGCATGCCTTGTTGGGCGACTGTGGCGTTGAGGGCAGATGTGGCGGCGGCGACCTGGCGGGTGCGCACGGTGCGAGCGCCGGTGAGGTCGAAGTGGTGGCGGGCGGAGCGGACGTTTCCGTGGGCGGTGCTGATGGTGGTGGTCCGCGTGGTCCGCGTGGTCCGGTAGGAGGGTGCGGTCATCGGTCGTCGTCGCGCCGTACGGGGCGGGCGGGGCGGGCGCGGCGGACGGCCCAGCGGGCAATGGTTTCGTCGACTTCGCTCAGTCCGCGGCGCTTCATGCCTTCGAGGACGTGGTGGGTGATTTTGGACCACATGCGGAAGGTGCCGCCGCCGGCTTCCAGGTCGATGAAGTTGATGAGGTCGGCGGGAACGGAGGCCCAGACGGGGTGGAACAGGGGGATGTTCTTGAGGACTTCGTCCGGTTCCATGGGCGTGAATTCCTGCCAGATGTAGATCCGGGAGGCGAGAGCGGGCTCGTTGTAGAGGGTTTTGTAGCACTCTTCGCCGCCGACGAACAGGACGGCGGGCCGGTTCTTCTTCCTGCCTGTGTCCCACAGGTGGCGGACGAATTCGAAGCACTCGCGGCTGAACTGCTGGGCCTCGTCGCAGACCAGGACGTAAGGGCGTCGGGCCAGGGATTGCTTGAGGAGCCGGTCGAATTCGCTGGGGTGGGCGGGGGGCTTGCCTTCCAGGTGGAGGGCTTCGAACAGTTCCATGCGGATGTCTCGCGGGGTGGGGCGGGAGCGGAACTGCAGGAGCAGGACGAGGTCGGGTGCGACTTCCTTGAGTGCGGCGAGGACGGAGAAGGTTTTGCCGAGACCGGCGTCCCCGTAGATGCAGGACATGGCGCGAGCGTCGATGGTGTCAGCGATGTTCTCGCCCGCTTCCAGCAGGGCTTCGGTGGCCACGATGCGGGCGTCGGCCAGGTCGAGGTAGAAGTCGGGGTCGTCGCTTGTCTCGGCAGTGGTGTCGGTGATGGTCATGGGCTCTGCTCCTTGGGTTGTGGGATGAAGGGGTGGTTCAGGAATCGCTGTTGGTCCGGGCTGTGGCGTGGTGATGACCGGTACGGGCGGCGTGGGATGCAGGGCGTGTGCTGTGCCGAGGTCATGGCCGGTGGCGGGGTCGGTCAGTTCGATCTGCCCCTGTTGCGGTGAGGGGTGAACAGTGACCCGGGTTCCGGCGTGGGCTTGGGTGAGGGCGCCGGTGTAGGTGCGGCCCTGCCAGCGAATGTGTCCTTGGGGCCCGATCCGCCGGTGTGCTCCTGGAGGTGGGGTCATGCGGTGTCCTTGGGGGTGCTGGCCGACGGGGTCGGGATCGCCCAGCGGGCGCCGGGGATCACGCGGCGGGGCATGTAGCCGGCGGGGACGCCGTCGTCCTTGGGCCGCGCAGGGCGGGTAGCGGTCAGTTCTGCCACGGCTTGTTTGCGTGTCATCGTTCCGGCCAGGCGGGGCTGGGCCCGGCTGGGTGGCGGGCTGGAAGCGGCGGCGTCGTCGGCGCTGCGCTTCGGCCAGGTCGCGGCGGATGCGTCGGACACGGTCGTCGCGGGCCTGGTAGACGGCTTGGATCTCCTCTTCGCTGGCCTCGTCAGCCAGGTGGGCGGTGCCCAGATGTTGGTGCGTCTGGGCGTGGAAGACCTCGATGGCACGGGGGTGGTGGGGCTGGTAGCGCACGGTGACCTGGGTGCCGGTGCGGCCGGTCATCCATGCGCCGATGTAGTCACGGCCCTGCCAGCGGATCCCGTGCCCGTGGATGATGCGGGTGGAGCGTTCGCCTTCCATCAGGAAGACGTGCAGGTCCTTCAGCGGTGGCTCTCTCAGGGGGGTGGTGTCGCTGTTCCAGCTGTCCATGGGCGTCAGATTGCCGCGGCCCGCCATGCGGTGCTCGGTGTTGCGGGTGCGGACCCATTGGGCGAAGAGGTCGACGAAGTTCTCGAACGTCAGCGCCGGGTCTTTCTCCCCCGCCCGGTGCTTCGTGTCCAGCTTCTGGGTCTTGGTGTAGCGGGGCAGGGTGGAGAAGAACATGCTGGTTGCCGCACGGCTGAGGTTCTCGATGCTTCCTTTGAGGTGCGGGGTGTAGGGCGGCAGTACTTCGACGTGGACGCCGAAGCTGCCCATGGCCTGGGTGACGGCTCGGGAGAGGAAGTCCTTGCCTCTGTCGATGCGGATACGGCGGGGCAGTCCGCCGGCCGGACCGTGGATGTCGTCGGTGAGGATGCAGGAGCGCAGGGCGGCCAGGATCGATCCGCGGTGCGGGTAGTGCGGGGTGACGGCCCAACCCATGGTCACGCCGGTGTGGCAGTCGCAGAACCAGGTGATCCAGGGCTTGACCAGTCTGCCGTCGGCCCACACCAGCACGGGTGCCTGTTTGTGGTCGCCTTCCCATTCTTCGTTCCGGCAGGTGGGCGGGCGCTTCAGGTGGGGGTCAAGGGCTCGGGAGGCGGGGATGCCGGATCGGAGGCCTGCCAGGTCGCCGGGGGCGAGGTCCAGTTTCACCGCCCGGTGCAGCGTGGACAGGCTGGGCACCTGCTTCGGGTCGTCAGCCTCCTCGAGCATCTCTTGATGCACGCGTTTGATGTTGCCGCGGTAGTAGGCGAGCTTGATGCGAACTTCGTCGGTGACGCTGTAGCGGCTGCGGGGCGCAAGGTCGGCGGTGCTAGTGGCCTGGCCTTTTCCAGGCGCCGCCAGACGGTGCGCTCATGGACGCCGACCGTACGTGCGACGGTCTTCACCTCGGCGCTGGTCAGTTCCCCACGTTCGCGCAGCACGACCAGTGAGCGGACTCCGGCGGTCAGCAATGCCCTCTTTTCGCGGGCGGAAGGGGCAAGGACGGGTTCGTCCGCGAGGGTGCCGATTGGGGCCCGGCGCATGGGGACAGCACTCCCTTCTTGTTGATGCGGTCTGTCGGTAGGGCTGAGAGGGTTTGAGGGGCAGCACGTCAGCCGAGAAGGCCGATGTGGGAGACGTATGCGTAGCTGCGGTGGTCGGAGTCCAGGTCGCTGATCTCCCACTCCCACTGGTGCTCCAGTTCGAGGAAGTTCTGGCTGGCCCAGGCCTGCACGATCGGGCCCCAGCGGTAGATGTTCTTGTTCCTCACCCGCAGTGGGCGCCGATGGCGGGCTTCGACGCCCTCCTGGTCGACGGGATGGATCTCGATGCGGGTTCCGCCGCCGGCGTTGAGGTAGCGGGTCAGCCACGGGGCAATGTTGTGGCGCCGTAGGTCCCGGAAGGCATGCCGCACGCGTTGCTGTGTGTCCAGGTCCGGCACGTGGTCCGTCGACAACCACTGAGTGAGAGCGGACGGATCCGTTGTGATGTGGTGGGATTGAAGGGCCACTGCTGCACCCTTCCTCGAGGACAGGTACTTCACCGCTTGCTCCAGGCGTTCCCGGTCGCTACGGGTCCATTCGACGTCGTCGAAGACTCGCACGTCCAACGTCTTGGCAAGGGCTCGTCCTCCTTCGAGGCCCTCGGCGCCCAGTTCTCCGAATCCCATCGCGTGCTCCTGTGTGTCGTTTGCTGTGCGGAATTGAACGGCACAGCGCGTGGTCGGTCCGCTGTGTGACGCCAGAGGCACAGGCAGGGCAAGTGGCGTGGGCCGTTGCCGGTGACGTGTTGTTTCACACCGGATGGCAGGACGATATGCCAGCACTCGGTTCGCTAACCGTTACGCGGACGTTGCGCGAGCGACCGCGCAACGCGCGTAGTCAATGACCTGAGAATCGTTCATTTCTGAACCATCGCAAAATTCGCCTTAGGGACGCCGAAGGAACAAAGCGGTTACGGCGTGGAAGCAGAGATGCGCGGCGCACAGCCCGCAGCTGCTGCCACGGTCGGCTCAAAAGCCTAGGTGGGAGTGGGGTTGGCAGATGTTCTGCGGTGTCGCGCAGGAGGGTTGCCACACGACTCAGGAAGTGGGGTCAGGCCGATCATTCGTTGTTTCGCGTGGCGATAGGGATGGACGCCAAGCCGACTGGTGGGCCAAAAGGGCCGTCACCGTAGTACCCACCACTGACAACACGTGCGACTACCAGAAAGTAACCTGATCACCCGTCACTATATTTGGCGGAAACGCACTCTGCTTTGGCTTTATATCAACCCGTTAGGGGAATGCGTGTTCGATGTTCCGCATCGCGCGGGTGCGCAACTACGTAGTGACCTGAAGGCCTGAACCCCGTCCCGCTGTACGCCGATAATTAATGGCTTGTAAACGCGCCTTGGACCACTCTCCTTTCACTCACACATTGAAGAATCAGGGGTCTCTCGAGCTGCACGGGCACACATCACTTCCTTCCGTCTGGCCGGTTTCATTCCCTTCAGGAAGAGAGGAAACGATTCGCTCCTGACCCGTTGTCAGAGGTAGCCACAACGATGAATCGCATGAGTCTCACTTCCTGCCTGAAGGACCCCGCCTCCGCCATCTCGCGCTTCTTGGCGGAACACCTCCCCTTCCCTGACGTCGTGCTGTGCGACTACCGCGATCGCCTGGCCCAATACTCACCTCCGATCAAGCCCGCGCCTGAAGCGGGCCGGCGCGCCGAGTACCGGATGCTGGGGCACACCATCGACCACCGGCTCCGTATCAGCCTCGGTGTGCCCACCGGTCAGCCGATCCGGGAGGGTGTGGTGCGCGCCGCGCTCGACGACGACGGGTGGCCCAGCATGGAAGTCATCGGGACCGTGCAGGCGGCGGGGCAGGTGCTGCTGGAGGAACTGTCCCGGTACGAGGACGCTGATGGTCGGCCGCTCGCCCTCGACGACGCATCCGAAGACCGTCTCGTGCGTCTGTGCCACGTCGCCTCCAGTTTCGAAGCGATCTTCCGCTGTGTGGGGTGGGTACGCGGCAACAATCTCGGTTCAACCCGCCCCGGGGACACCCTCGATGACATCGCCGCCGCGGTGCCCGATTACGTGGTGGCCGACATCCGCAGCCAGATGCGGCTGGCCGGCACGTCGGGCCCGTTCGACCGCTTCATCAAGCTGCCCGCCGCTGCACGGATCGGCGGCCCCGTGTTCGACGGCAGTCGCGATGTCGGCGGAGCGGACGCCGACTTCATCCTCGACAGGCAGCTGATCGACTGCAAAGCGACCATCCGGCCGGAGCGGATGAGCCGGGCCGAGATCTACCAGCTCGCCGGCTATCTCCTGCTCGACTACAGCGACGCCTACGCCGTCACAGATGTAGGACTGTACCTGTCCCGGCAAGGCGCGCTCATCGACTGGAGCGTGCAGGACTTCCTGGATCTTCAAGGATGCCGACTCACGTTGCCTGAGCTACGGGCAGCATGCCAGCACGCATTGACCGAGGGCTCCGCCGGCGCGCCCGCGCCCGCGGAAGCGATGCGGCGCCCGCTCCCCCGCCCCCGCAACGCGCCTGCCGTACAGGAGAGCCTCTTCGACTGAAATTGCTGGCCGGAGGCGGGGCTGGGTGGGTGCTCAACCACAACGCACGCCACGTCTCCGGTCAGACGTTGGCGCGGCCGTCGGCCCGTCGCGTCGCGCGGGCCTTCGGACACCCAACCTGTTGGACATCTCAGGTCTGCCGGGCTGCACGGGGCTCTCGTCGACGTAGCGGCCGACAGCCGCTTTGTGCCTACCGGGCAGGCAGCCTGCGAGAGTCGAAGACCGTGCCTGCGAGAGGATCGGTCGGCTTTTCGAACCTGGTGACCTCGCGAAGCATGTGGGTCCTGATCACCTCCCTGGGTGCGAAGTAGGCGTTTGCCCGGTCCCGCAGTTGGTCCAGTGGTGCGTGGGCGGGGTTCAGCAACGCGCTGCGCACTGCGGACTCCACGGAGCGCATGGCGCGGGCCAGTTCGCTGTCGAGCAGCTCATAGCCTGCGTGTACCGCTCGAGCGAGGGCGCTCTCGGCAGCAGACCTGAGCGGCTCGCTCTTCTCGTCGAAGTCGTCGACAGGAAGCACTCTGCCTGCCTGGGCGTCCTCCAAGACGCGGACGAGGAAGGTAAGCCACGCACGACAGCACACGCCGGCGTCGTTGACGACGTCAATTCTCCGTGCGATAGCGTCCTCCAGCCTCTGCCTGCTGTCGACGCGTTCTTTTCTGCGCTGAACAGTCAGAGGGCCGATCGTCGCAGCCAGCGCTGCGATCAGGGCAGCAGCGACTGCCCCCAGCAAACCGATCTTCGCGGCATCCACCAGGCCACAGTAGCCAACGCTCGCCCGCACCACGCTCTCGATGCATCCGCCAGGGACTCACTGTCCGGCGCATCGGCTGCGTGCAGCCAAGCGCGCCCTCCGGGAGCTGCCTAACGCAACCGGCCGCCCAGGTGACATCGGTGTGCCAGTCCGGCCTTCGCGACTTCCCGATCCGAAGCCGCCGACCCACCGGTCAAGGGGCCCAACACCCATGAGAGCGCCCGGCGAAGCGCGATCCAGCACCTGACCCACAGTATCCAAGACCGGTCTCGTGACCGGACCGGTCAGCGCCGTTGGCTGGCGAGCACGGTGAGGTAGTGCTCGTACTGGTCAGGAGTCAGGCGCTGACCGGACCATCCGTGGCAGAAGAAGCAGCGGGGCCCGTTCCAAACCCAGAAGCTGTTCAGGTCGAGGAGCTGGGCCAGGGTCATCCGCTCAGTGTCCAGGGTGAGTGAGCGGCCGTGTCGGCAGCCCCCGCCTCCGGCGTGGGAGCGGCCCTGGTAGTGGCCGCTGAGGTTGGAGCCGTACACCCACACCTCGGCCAGCACCGGGCTCGCCACGAACGGAGGGGGCGGCTGCGCCGGCATCGGGTGCACTCGTGCCGGGCTCGAGCTCTACACCACCTTCAAGGGTGTGCGCAATCCACTACCCGCCAGCAGTGGGCCGCTTGTTGCACAGCGGTGGCAGACTGCAGTCCATGGGTGAGGGCAAGAGTGAGGTGCGCACTACACGGACGTGGGCTGATGAGGTGGCGCAGGTCCTACGGAGCAACAGATTGCACTCCGCGGAGAGGGAGCTGACCTGGCCGGAGGCGCTGGAACAGCTGCGTGCGCGGGCTGGCGACGGTCCCTACACCGGGCAGCAGCGGCAGCCTTGGGAAGCGACCATTTCCGATCTCACGCATGCGGCTGTCCAGTTGGGTCCGGCGGTACGACCACAGTTGGAGCCTCGTCTCTCCGAGCTCCTTTCCGCTCTGTCGACGCCACCGAACGCCAGCGCCACAGACCGCATCGCCAAGGCGGCGCGGCTGGCTGATGAGCTGCTCATGCAGGCTGATAGTGGGCAGTTGCTGCCCGCGGCGTGGCAGGACTTGGTGGGCTCGGCACGCGATGATGTCGGCTTCGACGCACTCAACGGGTGCCGAAAACTGCTGTACGTGTTGTTGCAGCGTTCACAGCAGCGAGCCGAACAGGTGTGCAGCCAGTTGTCCGGGGTGATGCGCGATGACGCAGTGTCCGTACAGGGGGCCCAGCTGCGGCTGGGTGATCTCGATGTCTCTGCACCGTGGAGAGACATCGCGGGTTGTGCGGCCGGCTGGAGCCCACAGGCACGCGCTGATCTGTGCGAGCGGCTGGTGGTGACTCAGCCCCTCACGGCCCATCACGTGGTATGGCACGCATTCAGACGGGCAGCGATCAGCAGGATGGTCTAGGAATACGGGCCCGTTACGTTGTACGACAGCGAGTGGTTGCGCGGGAACCTGCTCAAGGACGGGCCCTTCAGGGGCGATCTCCCTGCCGAGACAAGAGCCGACGACGGCTTCTTTCCCGCTGAGATGCTGCCCGAGGGGAAGGATGTGGTGATAGCCAGAGTCGATTTGGGTTCCGGAGCAAGGGCCGACGCTCCGGCCGACTCCCGAGTCTTGGTGCAGTCGTTGATTCTGGCAGCCACATTCCCCGAAGACCAGCACGGCTGGGAGCTCTACGAGGGCTACATACATGTCGCCGATGGTGCCTGCGGCTGGAAGGTTTTCAGTCTGCTCGACGAGGACATCGACGCCCGGATGCCTTACGGGCCGATGGACATCACTGCGAAGCGCCTGTCCGAAATGGCACCGCGCGTAGCTCCGCACCTGGCTTCCGGGCTTGCGAACGTGTCCGGTGTAGTCGATGCCATCGGCTGGTGGAAGGCCTCGGGAGTGCAGCCTCCGCACGCGTCAGTACTGCTGGATGTGCGCATCCTGGAGACCGTGGCGACGGCGGTGTGCGGGCACGGCCAGACCTGGTACGGATATCTCGACGCCTTCCACAAGAACTCATGGATCCGTCGCTCCATGACATCCGAGCTGTTCGATGTGGTGTGGCATGCGCGCGATGACCTCCACGGGTGGAGCCCGCAGGAACAGGAAGCGATCACCACGATCCATGACAAACTGCTGCGTCATCGAAACTGGGAATCTCGCGCTGACATGGCCCAGGTAGCTGTCGAACTTCCCTCCTTGGCAGCAGCTCTCCCAGAGCACACCCTGCAGCATCGCCGGACCGCTGCTGCAGCCCACCGGATATCAACCCCTGCCGGCGTACGCGTCTGGTACACGGACCTGGAGAACCGGTGGACGCGAACCCTGGGCCGCCTGCGGCTGGTCCGCAACGCCCTCGCCCACGGCGGCCCAGTCACCGCGGCCGCCGCAGCCAGCGTCGCCCCAGTCGTGCACCAACTAGCGGGAGGGGCACTGCTGTCCAGCCTCACCGCACTCGCAGAAGGAACGCCTGTAGCTGATCAGCACGAGGCGCACCGCGATCGATGCGATGCGTGGGCCCGGGACCGTCTGTCAGGCAGCACGGCCTACAAGCCCTAGCAGCTGACTGCCGCGATCTTCGTCACTGGCAAGCGGCCGGCCCGCGCCCGAGTCCGCGCCGGCGCTCCAACGGACGCTTACCGCAGGGCGAGCACACAACAGGAAGCCAGAACCTCAGCCAGCAGATCCTCCGCTAAGCTCTTTCCAGGGCCGGTCACTTCGGGTGTAGTGACTCGCAATCACTCCGGCCCACCTGGGAGAGACCAGGGTTCGAGTCCCTGTCCGCTGTGCGGGTCGTCCAATAGGCAAAGACACTCCCTTCCTTCCTCATCTGTCCGTCTTTCACGTCACAGTCGGTCGTGTCCGTTCGATGTGGGGCTGGTCAGGTGTGTGAACTGCAGGCCCACCACGGCAGCGTCTGCCTCGAGATGACGGATCACGTCCTGCTGCCGTTTTGCTAGTTCGGTGATCACTCGGTGTGCTGTCCAGGTGGCTTCCGGAAGTTGAGCCGAACTGGCCACCGCATACCAGTTACCCAGCACTTCCAGTGTGAGATCGAGAGTTCCGCGGGCCCCATGAACGTCATGGCTGTCCGCGACCGACGCGAAAACCCCTTGGTGCAGTGCTGTGTTGCGCAGCACGTACATCCAGCTGAGCTGAGCTCGGCAGCGTTCTTCGGCGTCCCTGAGCCATGCTGCGCACTGCTTCGGGCTGCTCATGCGGGCTCGCCAGACGTCGATGTCATAGGCGGGCAGGCCGTGCAGGACGGTCCTCAGGCGTGACAGGGCTGCTGAGCCGATCTTCACTTCCTGAGCGGCTCCGGGTGGCTCGGCAAGCAAGTCGGCCCACCGATTGAGGTCGCTCAGCAGGCCATGGCCGTTGACCGGGGCTGCTCGGTCGATTTCGTTCAGCGGCTGGAGATACAGGTTGTCGGCGTCTGCCGCCTCCAGTTCGGCAGTGGCCGCTCGGCCACGCGCCTCCCGCAGTTGCTGTTCCAGGGCCGACTGAGCGCCCTTCTTGGCGAGGTGCCGCTCCAAGCCCTCCACAGCACGACCGGTCCCCGCCGCACGCTCCGTCACCTCGCCATGGATCGCGCTGGCGACACGACGCACGCACTGATGGGAACTGAGCAGCTGCTGGCGCATTGCCTGAAGGCTGAGAGCGCGGGCGAGTTCCACATGAGCGGCACTGTCGTTGTAGCCGTGACGGATTCCGGCCGCTTCGATGGCGGCCCAGGACAGGGCTGCGCTGGTGAGTGGTGAGGAGGTGGAACGTGCGATGTGGGCCATGCGGAGGCATTCGCGGATTTCCGCAGGCCAGTGCCTGGTCAGTGGCCACGCAGTGTCGACCGTGGGCCCTCGAGAGGTGTAACGACGCGAGCGGTCGTCTGACTCCTCGAAGACCAACGTCTCGGGCGCCAGGCGCAGTTCGGCAAGCCGGTGGCCCGCGACATAAGTGTCGAGCGCCTCTTCAATCCGTCGCCTGGCCAGGTGAACGGCGACGCCCCGGTCAGGTGCCATGACGGACAAGGTCAACAGGACGGCAGCAGCAGCGCGTTCCCCTTCCCGTGGGTCCTCGCCAGGGTGACGGCCGTGTAGCGCTGCGAACTTCCTCAACTTCGCGGTCCCCTGGCTCCAGCCGTCCGGTGCCTTCTTGCCGATTGGAAACTGCCGGACATTGGTGTCGGCGTCGAACAGCTGGCCAAGCCCGGCCAAGGTGCGGGCACCCTCCACGACGGCAGCCACCCGGATCTGGCGATGCGCTGGCCGCAGCACCGAGAGTAGTCCCTGCCCGCAAGGCGCTTTCCGAAGGAAGCGCTGCAGATCCGCAACCAGGCATTCATAGTCTCGTCCACGCCACACGGCGAGACTCGCGACCTCGGCGATGGCGCGCTCGGCCGCCGTCACAGGCATTGCTGTGTCCCAGGCCTGCTGAAAGAGATCCAGAACGATGCGCTCGATCTTGGGTACGAACGCTGCCAGCTGATGAGCCAGAACGCCGCAGCGGGACGGCTCTTTGAGATCGTTCCGGCCACGGAGCACCATGTCTGCCAGCAGATCGTGGATATCCGCGAGCGGCTGCTTGGCCGGGATTACAACAGTCTCCAGTGCTAGCACTGACTTTAGGGTTCGCTCAATGACCGTGTAGGCCAGCTTCTCGTTCGGCTGGGCGTCTTTGCTGTCGCTCGCGCCGGCTCGGGATCGGAGCACAGCTTCGGCGCGGCTGAGGGAGAGTACGGCTGCTCCCCCGGCCGCCGCGTGCTGCGTGGCATACGCACCGGGATGCATCGCTCTCAACGTCGCCTGTATCAGCAGTCTTTGATGGCCAGCCAGACCAGCCTCGCTCATGCCGGCGACAAGCTCCGGCTCAGATCCGGGATAGAACATCCCCGGACCTTACCCAGTGAACCGAGCCAACAGCACGAGGGCCCGCGTCCCGCACCTCCTGGTCAGGTCAGCCTAAGGCAGCATCTCTCGGCCTTGCGCTCAGTGCGATCCGGTCCGAAGTCTCCAAGTTCTCCACCTGCGCACCGTACCGAGACATGGTGCCCTTGCTTATTCCCGCTTGCCCCAGCGTGGCCTGTCGCGCCGCCACCCACAACAGCATCGGCCTGGCTACTGCTCCCTTCAGATTCCGGAGGCGGGTGCAGCCGCCTGATGAGCGTGTGCGGTGACATGCAGGGCAGCCAAGAGCACGAGTGCCACCGTCTGAGGGGCCGTCTCCGTGTCGGATAGATCGTGGAGTTCGCTGTTGCGGAGGTTGAGTCCTCCGTCGCTGTCGACGAGTAGGAGACGCAGGAAAGCCTGCCAGTCGGCGTGCATGCCGGCGTCGGTCGCGCGGTCGATGAGGGTGGCCAGGAGGGTCACTCGGCCGCGGCTGTCGCCCTGTGGCGGCTGGATGATCGGAATGCGGTGATAGCGCAGGGTCTCCCGGAGGATTCCTTCGATCCGGGGCAGGGCGATCGCGAAGGCTGCGTCGTACTCCCCGCTCCAGTAGTAGCGGAAGGCGCGCGCGAGCTTGGTGGCGCGGATCCCCGTGATGATGGGGTCGGCCGTGAACAGCTGGGCAAGCTGGGCGGTGGTCGGGTCGAAGCGGTCTCCCACCGTCTCCAGGAGGTGGTGCACGTAGACAGAGGTGATCATCATTGCGGTGACGTGCCACTCGCTCTCGTCGTCCGCTGCCGTGCGCACTCGGGCCTCCGCCACAGGAACGGGGCCGGCGGCATTGATCCGGATGCTGGGGATGAAGGAGGACAACAACCCCTCGGATGCCAGCCTCCTTGCATGTTCCTGGGCAGCCTGCCGCGTTCCGCAGGGGGCCGGCAGGCTGGCCAGTGCGCTGAAGGCCTGCCCGAGGGTCTGCGCCTGGCCAAGGACCCTCTGGGAGTAGTCCTCGATCTCGTCTCGCCGCAGAGGGAACTCAAAGTGGAAACTTTCCATGCCGAGTTGGTCCGGAGCGATCGCCTGCATCCGTACCCGAGCGTCATCGAACAGGTCCTCCAAACCGTAGTCACGTGCTGCGGTGGCTGCCGCGTTGAGCCGGTCCACGCGGACAAAGCCCGTGAACCGTTCTGCTTCGGTGAGCAGCGCTTCGACGATCTGTCGCTGCAGTGCCGTCCGTTCTTGCGGGTCTTGCGTCCCCGCGATACGCAGCTGCAGCAGTTCCACCACCACCGGAACGTCCCCTCCGTGGATGCCGGTGGCCCTGCTGAGGAGTGCTTGCACGGCAGCATCTGAGGCGTGGCGGCCAACCAGCTTCCTCAAGATCTCCAAGACCAGGCCCGGCGCCGCTTCCTGGGAGTCGTCGAGAAGCTCAGACACAAAGCTGATCATGGCCTGCTTGGTGGTGAGTTCCAGGTCGCGCACGCTCAGCCGTACCGCAAGGTCGTACGCGAAGCACAGGCAGTCACTGGCCCGGCAGCGCCCCGCGGAGCGGTCCGCCATACCCAGAAATCGGGGCACAGCCTCCGTGTAGTCTTCGATCGCCTTCCGGGCATGCGGGAAACTCTTGCGCGCCTCCCACACCAGGTGATGCAGGCGGGCACGCAGCATGGGGTGGCCCACAGCCTCCGCATAACCGGCCCAGGTCTCCATGGCACTGTCCGAGACGGCCTGAGGGTTCGCAGGCCACCGATCGGCGCCCCGGCCGATGAAGTCCCCCGCCAGCCCTCCCCGTTCCGTGACGTGGAAACACAGGGCAGCCCATATCGCGTCAGCTTCGGCTGCGGCCTGACCTTGCCATGCCTCTGCGTTGGCATGCTCGATCCAGCGCTGCAACAGCTCCTGGAGAGAAGCGAACTCAGCAGCTGTCGCGTCGATGCAAGCAAGCACGGCCGGGTCGATTCCCATCTGAACCTCCTGGAAGACCAGTATCGGCCGCGTCACATCTGCCACCTACCGGTTTTCATCTGCGGCAACACCACATAGGACTACGCCCGCGGTCCTTCCCCCGGCCCCCGACACCAGAGGGTGCACACCTGCACAAACGCGCGCAGCCGAAGATGGCACCAACCACCGCGCCCGTAGGGCCACATGGGAAGTGTCACCACGCTGCCCAGCAGAGATGTCACGTCCTGCCACTGGTGACCTCACAGCCGTGCCATCGAGCGCAACTACAGAGGCACAGCTCACAGGGTCGAAGCCATCAACCTGACGCTGGCTCAGTAATGACACCACTGCGCTGGCATCGCAACGGCACTTCACACCGCCGAGGTCGAGGAGGCTGCTGGCGCGGGTGACGGCGACGTAGGCCAGGCGGGCTTCGTCCCGCGCTCCGAGTACGAGACGCTGGGTTTCCGCCCAAGTGCGCACCGCCGAATCTGTGTCCTCACTCAACTGCCCAAGCCCGCCGCGGCTTCAGCTTGCTGCCTTTCGGAGACTGTGCGTCGCTGAGAGTTGGCCTACCTCGGCTGGTCGGCCGAATAGGTCGTCGAAACGGTACGCCTGGCGGGTGCTGACCAGGTAGTAGGAGCCGCTGGGCTGCAGTTGGCCATGACCGCTGTGGTGCATGACATCGGCCGGGGTGAGCACGGTGAGATCGCCGAAGACGTAGTACAAGGGCACGGGGGCGTTGAGTCCGGTGAACTGCAGGCCCGCTAACAGGCACTTGGTGGAGATCGCGTAGCGGCCCGAAGCCCTGCTGCGCATAGAGGTCTTGGCGTCGATGGTGACCACGGTCGTACCGCGCGCGGCGATCACGTCAGGGAGGTGGCGTAGCGGGGAGTTGGTGGCCTGCAGTGCGGCTTGGATCGCGGATGGGTAGGTGCCTTGGCCGAATGGATGGACTTCCCAGCCCCGCGCTCGCAGTTCTTCCATGACCCGTTGCTCGTGTTGGTCCCCGATCACCTTGCGCGCCGCCCAATCGGCCATCCAGGCCCCTCCCCTGACACCATGTCGTGGTACCAAAATTAGTGGTTCCGTACTACGACAGTACCCGCTAGGCTGGCGCCATGGCGGCATACGTTGACCCACGTTTTCGTCCCACGCTCTGGCCGGGGACTGCCATCCCAGCACCCCCGCTCAGACGCCGCATCGAGGACGTCCGGGTCAAGGGCGACTGGATCCTGTGGACTCCGGTACTCGAGGAACGCCCCCTGGTGCAGTTGCCGGAGGACTTCTACCTGCGTGAACTCATGGAACTGCCCCCCGACGACATCCAGGGCGCAGCTGAGATGTTCCAGACCTACGGGTCGCTGTTCAATCCAGACCACAGCGATCTCTACGTGGACGCCGAGGACGACTACGAGGACCTCCAAGCGGTCCCGGAGGCCGGCGGTGACGAGCAGCCCTACCCGTTCGGTGTGCACCACGACGTGGTCCGGCTCTACCTGCAAACCGCCCAGGAGGCGATCACCACATGGCTCGCCTGCCAGGTCGAAGGCGGTCTCGAAGAGCTGGTCCGGCCGGAGATCACCGAGGAGAATCTGACCAGTATCCAGGTCCAGAACCCGCACCGTGAGCCGCCATGGCCGCCCTCCCTCGAGGATCTGCAGGCCCTCCTCATCCAGGACCGAATCAACACGCTGGAGACCGTGTTGAACAGGGCGCTGAGCCCGTTCAGCATCGGCGTCGGAGATCTCGCCGACCGCCACCTCACCGTCTACTCTGTCGCGTTCCTGCAGCTGTACAACCACCTCGCCGAAGGCGCCTCCGTACGGCGATGCGCCAACCAGAACTGCGGCCGGCAGTTCGTCCGCCAGCGCGGCCGCGCCGAATACGGCCAACACCGCACCAGCGGCATCAAGTACTGCTCCCGCGAATGCGCCCGCGCCCAAGCCCAACGCGAACTACGACGACGGCGCAAACTCCAACCCGACCACACCGGATGAGGCACTCCCCCCAGCCTCACAACCAGGCTCACCGGACCAAACAGGAAGACGCAACGGTGGTGCGATCAGGTCTTCCCGAAACAATCTTGCAAGCCAACGCGGACGTAGGCGGCTTAGACCTCTTCGGCGTGAGCCTGCGTGAGGAAGAGCTGATCGGAGTCGACTTGCGCCGAGCGGATCTGACCGCCTCGGAGCTATCCGGCGCGAACTTGACCCGCGCGAAACTGACGGGCGCGAACTTGACTCGGACGACAATCCTCCGCACGAATCTGACCAGCGCAGACTTGACTCGAGCAAACCTGTACTACGCCGATCTGGACGAGGCGAAGCTGACTGATGCAGACCTGACGTACGCGACTCTGACCTGTGCGCGTCTCGTCTGCGCCGATCTGCGCCGCACGATCTTGGTCCATGCCGATCTGCGCGGCGCCGATCTGACCGACGCGATTCTCGATGAGGCGAATCCGGCAGATGCGTTGTGGTCAGAGCGGACGCGCTGGCCTGGTTCCTTTATCGATGTCGTGCGGGAGCGTTCGAGGCGGCTGCTATCGGGTTCGCAAGTCCGAGAGTGTCACTGCAATCGGTCCGGCGATGACAGCGCCATGATCCAGTGCAGCCAGCGTCGCATGCATTGAGTCTGAGTTCTGGAGCCCTGCGCCCCGGCACGCGCTGGCGGACGACCGCCCCGGACTGGGCGCATGGTCCGTCGCGGGCGTGTCGCCTCACCGACCGACCAGAAGGAGCTGCGCGAGACCGTTCGGAAAACGCCGACAGCGCTCGCCGGGCGAAGGCGGTGATGCTATGGATCTGGTCGTGCGGTCTGGGCTCTGCATGAGCGCCGCAAACGATCCGAGGGGCCGTGGTGGCACGGAAGTTACAGGTCGTACATCAAGACCGGCACGAGATCCGGCGTACCACGCCGGTCGAACAACTGGCCGGGGTGTCGCTGACGGAGCGCGGTGAGGTGTGGGCGCCGTCGCGTCATGTCTCCCAGCGCAGCATCGTCACCTGGTGGTGGGCGGTGACGACAAGGAAGCACGTGGGGTGCCGGTCGCTGGACCGCCTGGCGACGGCGATGCTGCTGGACTTCCACCCGGGTGTGGTGGAGTTCAGTGCATGGTCGGCTCAGCTGGTGTGGCGCGAGGGCGGCCGGGAGCGGCGGCTGGTGCCGGACTTCTTCGTGCGCACTGCGTCTCAGGCGACGGTGGCGGTGCTGTGCCCGCCGCAGACGGGACCGGGTGACAGGTTCGAGCGGCAGCTTGCGGTGCTGCGTGGGGCGTGCGCCGCAGCTGGATGGCATCTGGCTGTTCCGCGGCTGCCTGGGGCGGTGGCGGTGGCGAATCTGCGGTGGGTGGCGCGGCGCAGGCATCCGAGGTTCGGTGACGAGCTCGTGGAGGCAGCGCTGGCCGGTGCTTTCGCGGTGCCGAGGCCGCTGATGGATGGCGTGGATGCCTGCGGGGTGCCTCGGATGTTGGCGTTGCCGCGGCTGCATCACATGCTTTGGCATCGGCGGCTGGGGGTCGACTGGGGTGTCCCGCTGGGTCCGGATTCGCTGATCGGTCCGCTGGGTGCGGGTGAGCCAGACGCCGTGCGGGTTCCGCTGGCGGTGGAGGGCCGGTGACCGCGGCTGCGAACCAGAGGCGGGCGTCGGTGGAGGTGCGTACGGCGCCGCGCGGTGCGTTGCTGCGGGGGGACCGGGTGCGGTGGCGCGGCGCGCAGTACGTCGTCGCCGATCTGGACGGCGTGAAGGTCGTTCTGGCGGCGCCCACGACGGGCGAGGATGCGCCGGTGGTGACGGTGCTGTTGACGGTGCTGGCAGCGGCCGAGGACTTCGCGATGCTCGACGTCGGCGGGCGTCCGCTGGTGAACGGCGAGCTGCCGAACTTCGCGATGATGGAAGGCATTCCGCGAGATGCGGCGGAAGCGGCGCGGCGCTGGGAGCAGGCGGTTGTCGAGGTGGACACCGGCCTTGCACTGGGGGCGGCGCCGGGGTCGGTGCCCAGGCCCGCGTTCGACCCGGCGACCACCACGCTCATTGAGCGGTACCAGGCCAAGGCCGCTGAACTCAGGGCGGTGCTGGGCTGGTCGGTGTCCTGGCAGACCGTGCAGGCCAAGCGGTTGAAGTACTGCAAGCAGCGCACTGCTTTGTCGTTGGTGGACGGTCGCAGCACCAAGGCGCGGCGCCAGTTCGGGCTGACCGACCCGCGGGTGGTCGACGCGCTGATGGCGCTGGTGCAGCGCCAGCAGCAGCGTCTGGATACGCCTAGTGATGCCCGGAAGATGTTCAAGCAGCTGCGCCGGCTGGTGCGGGCCACACACGGGCATGGTGTGAAGGTCCCGGCCGAGCCGACGCTGTACAAGCTGCTGCAGCGGCTGGGGGTCGATGCCCGTGACCTGTCCGGCTCCAGTGGCCGGGGCAGGCGGCTGCGGACAGGTGGCGGGGCGGTGCCGCCGTACTCGGTGACGACGGCCACGATGCCCGGCGAGCTGGTACAGATCGACTCGACCGACCTGGACGTGTGGGTGCTGGGCGATGACGGGCGGCCGGCGCGGGTGGAGCTGACGGGCGCGGTGTGTGTGGCGACCCGCAGCATCGTCGCCGCAGTGCTGCGGCCCAAGCAGCCGCAGCAGCGGAAGGAACCCGGCAAGGCTTCCGGCGGGGGTCTGGTCCGCGGCCGGCGGCGCAAGGGGCGGGCGACCAAGGCCGTGGACGCCTGCGAGGTCCTGGCGCAGGCGCTGGTGCCGGCTGCGATGCGGCCGGGGTTCGACCAGGCCGTGCACGCCTCGTTCTCCGACCTGCCCTATGAGGAGCTCGTGGCGGTCGATCCGCGGTTCGCGCACGCCGCGGCGCGGCCGGTGATCATCCCGGATCTGGTGGTGATCGACCACGGCAAGGTATTCGCGGGCAGGACGTTCCGCGACGCGTGTGCATACCTGGGGATCTCGCTGCGCACCGCGCGCAAGGGCGTCGGCTCGGACAAGGCCATCGTCGAGCGGGCGTTCTTGTCGATCAAGTCGGGGTTCAGCCAGTACGTGAACTCCTACACCGGCAACCGGCCGATGCGGATGCGCACGAGCGTGGACGGCAAGCAGCTGTGGACGCTGGCCGAGCTCGACGACCTGCTGCAGCAGTGGATCGCATTGGAGTGGCAGAACAAACCGCACCCCGAGCTCGTCGATCCCTTCGACGCCTACATGCCCGAGCTGACGCCGAACCAGATGTACGCGGCGTGCGTCGCAGCCGAGGGCTACGTGCCGATCCCGCTGACCGAGGACGACTACCTGCGGCTGCTGCCCACCGCGTGGGTGGGGGTGAGCGAGCAGGGCATCCGCTTCAAGAACCGCACCTACGACCACCCTTCCCGCGATCCCGAGCAGGGACTCAATCCGTACCGCAGGAAGCCCTCGGGGCTGCAGGGCAAGAAGCACAACGGCTGGGAGCTGCGGTACTCCCCCAACGACCTGTCGCGGGTGTGGCTGCGCGATCACCACACCAACAAATTCGTTGAGGCTCCGTGGGTGCACCAGCGGCTGGTCGAGGTGCCGTTCACGCAGTTCCTGTGGGACATCGCCGTCTCCCAGCATCTCGAGCGCGGCGGTGACATCGGCAACGACGAGGCGATCGGGCACGCGCTGGCCGATCTGCTGGAGCGCGCCGCACGGGGCCCGGACCGCTCCGGGCCGGTGACGGTGCCCGATGGGTACCGCCCACACCCCGCCCCCGCGCCCGTCCCGCAGTTCGACCCGTACGCCGGCCTGGACGTGGAGGAGCTGCTGGCCGCCGGCGAAGCAGTCTTGCCAGACGACGACCTGCTGGAACTGGACGACGTCGGCTTCTACTGGCGCACCTCCGCGGCGGTGAACGTCGACTGGGCGCAGCCGCCCCGGCCTCCGGACGCTGCTCTGCAAGATCAGAAGGCACCGCAGCCCGGTGCAGTAGATGTTCCCGCAGCAGATGAGGATCTCGATGCCCGGTACCGGCGGATCATCGAGGAGCTCGATCAGCAGCAGGACGACGCTGACGACGACCCGGATTTCCTGTGACCGGCGGCGTATCCCAACAGCCGCAGGCTGCTGGGATCCCGTACGCATCTACCCGAGGGAGCAATCGAGGATGGCGGACCTGACGCGCAAGGAGTTGCAGGCACTCAGCAACCCCACGGTGCCGGCGCAGATGCTCCTGACACCGCCGGTGCCGATGTGGCCAGAGGACAGCCACACCTGGCGGGCACGAGCCGAGCTGCGCCAGACCATCCCGGATCTGGCGGACTGCGCCCCACCGGGTACCAAGGTCGCCGACAACGACCAGCGGCTGCTGTATAGCGCGAACATGCACACGGTGATCACGCCTGCTGTCAATGCCGGGATTTTGGCGGTTGCCGAGGTCGTCAGAGCAAACCGGCAGCGCGTCGGAGGCAAGGTCATGATCGTTATTGAGGGCCGCGTGGCACGGGCAAGTCCACGCTGATGGACGCGATCGCCGTGCACTGGCATCGACGGCTGATGCGGTTATACGGGCCGGACGAGAACCGGATCCCAGTGGTCGCCTTGACTGTTCCGCCGCCGGGGCGCGGCCATGTACGCAACTGGGCCGGCGCGTTTGCCCGCTTTATGGGTCAGGAGCGTGAGAGCGGGGATCCAACAGAGTCGGTTATCCGCGCGATGCGCAATGCGCGCACCCTGCTGGTTCTGGTCGACGGCGTCGAACGGTGCGCAGCCGCGTCGAGGCCGAGCAGGCATTTCAGTACCTGGACGTCATCAGCGAGGAGACCGGCGCCACAGTGGTCTGGTGCGGGCGCAACGCGCACGTCATCGTCGACGCGCAGCTCCGCGACACCGACACCCCGCCCGAGGACGGAGAAGTGCCGTGGAGCGACAGTCTGAAGCTGCGGACCAGCAGGATCGGCTTCAGCGAGGACAATACTAGGACATTCGTGACAATCGTCGACCGGTTCGACCAGAACCTGCGGCTGTTCCAGCATGAGCGGAAGGACCTGACGAAACTGTCGCCCTACCTGCACAAGCGCAGCCACGGTTACATGCGGACGCTCTCCCATCTCATCTGCCAGGTGGCGCAGTACGCGATCCTCAGCGGTGAGGAGCGCATCACCGAAGAACTGCTGGACGAGGTGCAGCTTGGCCGGGTGATGCAGCTGTAGTTGGCCGCTAGGACCGGAAGTTCGCCCGCTCACCCGTGTATGGCCCCTGGTGGGGTGGTGCCACTACGCGGCAGGTGGCGGTTCAGGAGGTTCGCTACGCTTCGCCTTTTTCAGGATCGTCTCCCAGGCGCGACGCTGCTCTGCGTTGAGCGTGTGCGGCTCGGTACGGAAGCGCTGGATCCACCAGGCCAGGGGGATCCGCGAGGGCCGGTGGGCGGCCGACTGGCGCTGCTCGATGTGGCGGGGTGGGACGTCGAGATGCCCTTCACGCTTCAGGAACGCCGCGGCATCTTCAAGGGCATGGTCGATGGGTGTTTTTGTCTCGGCGTGCTTATTCTGTGGGCTCTCGAGCTCGCTGGTCTGAACGGCGGAGGGGCGCCGCGCGGGGGCGTATTTGGTACCCCCGTATTCCTGGCCGTCGGGCCGCGGGCCGATCCCGATGGCGCGCAGCAGGTCGCGCTGCTCTTGGTGGGGCAGCCGGAAGAAGTCGCTCTCCTGGCGGTAGACCCACTCCCCGATCATGCCGTCGCCGCGGATGTACGGGGCGCGGCCCGCTTCGGGCCGCCAGGCTTCCGGGCCCGGTGACATGGCCTTGGCACGCAGGTATTTGCGCTGCCATATCCGGGGCCAGGGCGGGTTCCAGTACGGGTCGAGGGCCTCCAGCGTCTGCTGAAGTGCTGCGGGTAGCCGGCCGTCCTCAGCCTTTCTGCGTTGCAAGGCCATCCACCTACCCAGTTTGTGGCCGCCGACCTCCTCCGTTTCAGGAATGAGAAGGTGGCCGTGCTCCGTGGCCCAGGCTCGGGCTTGTTCGAGCATGGTCTCGAACAGTCCTGGGTCGGCGGTCCACCGCATGCCGAGCGCGTTCAGCGCCTGTTGCTGCTCGTCGGCCAGGCGACCCAGCAGGTAGCGCAGACGAAGATTGCTCAGGCAGAGACCCAGGGAGAAGGACTCGTCGTCGATGTAGTCGGGAGGAACGTTTAGGTGTCCGAACCGGGTGCTGTAGGCGGTGGCGGCGGCCAGGGCCTCCTCCCACGTGCCGATCGCGGGGACGGTGATCTCCAGACCGAGTGCCCTGGCGAGTTGGGCAGCCCGCTCGGGCTGGGCGTAGAGCATGTGGTGTGACAGGACGCTGCTGCCGCGCGTGAGGCTGGGTAGGGCGATGCGGTCCATGAACGACTCGTCGTGGGCGCGCATCGCCTGCAGCAAGGTGAGTAGCGTCGCGAACGACGTGTTCTTGAGCAGGTCGGTGGCCTCGGCACCGCGGTGGAGGTAGACAGGGATGACCAATGTGGTCTTCTTGCGTGCGCCGGGGGGCTGGCGCAGTCCGCGGCCGATGGCTTGGATCGCATCGATGAGGCTGTAGCGGGGATCGCTGAAGACCACGGCATCGACGTCGGGGATGTCGACGCCCTCGTTGAGGACCCGGACGTTGGATAGGACGGCGCAGGACCGGTGGGGGTTGGCGAAGTCTTCCAGCAGGTCACGCCGCTTCTCGCTCGATTGTTTGCTGTGGATGGCTCGTGACCACAACTTCTCGCGGCGCAGGGGGGTGCCGACTTCTTCGGCGGTCTGCCGGAGGGTCGCGGCGAATCTTTCGGCAACGTCGATGCGGTTGTGGAACACGAGGACGCGGCGCAGGCGGTGTTCGCTGATCGCACGCAGGACAGCAACCTGGATGGCGGCGTTGCGTAGTCCATTTAGGTGGGCGGTGACGCCGGGGGCGCGGGCTGCCAGGATGCTGTGCAGGTCACTGTCGTCGACGATGGGCAGCACGACCTGGTAGTCGGCCAGGATGCCGATCTCGATGGCTTCGGCCATGCCCAGTTCGTACACCGTCGGCCCGAATATTTCGCGGCGGTCCATGGTGGCCAGTGGGATCCGCTCCATGAACGGCAGCGACGGGTCCTGAACAGCCGGGCTCCCCCAAATCCTGGGCGTAGCGGTCATGTACAGACGGATCTTCGCCGGGATCGTCCCGTCGTCGTGGATGGTGCCCCAGCCGTCGCCGAACGCAGAGCATGTGCGGTGGGCTTCGTCAACGACGACCAGGTCCCAGGGCGGCAGGCCAAACGACTCGTGGGCATCTCGGATACGGTCGAGCGAGGCGTAGGTGGCAAAAACGGTGAACGGGCCATCTGCTCTGGCAGAGCGCGCGATCTTGCGCGGGTTGCGGGTCATCACCACTTGCTCGGTGGACAACCCCGTGTCGGCCTGCTTAAGGGAGCACACGCCCAGCGCACGCCCCGCACGGCCGGCCTCACGCCAGCGTCGGATGGTTTGCGTAACCAGGTCTATCGTCGGCATGAGCACAAGGACCGAGCCCTCTTCCGCGAGGGACTGCGCTGCTTTGATGGCTATCAAGGTCTTGCCCGTGCCGCATGCGCACACCACCGTCATGCGCCGCTCGCCGGCCGCCGCAGCCACTTCGATAGCGGCAATCGCGGCGATCTGGTGCGCACGTAACTCCATTTCCCCTCCCGGTGACCCTTTTGTCGGATCGCGCGCGGGACTGTACCTGGCAGATCACGTGTCTCAATGAGCCCGTCGATCACTTTCAGCCAAAGATCCATTTCTGTCAGTGACGAGGAGGGGAACCCTGCGCGTTCGGAGCCGTGAGGCCGTAGATAGATGGGAGCCGTTGGTCACGCGAGCCCTACCGCGGTGGGGCCTGCAGCCCGGACCGAGTGTGGTGAGAGGAGTTGGTAGATGGTGGCGGCTGCGCGCTCCGGCAGAACCCGTTCGGCCCCGTCGCGCCGGGCCAAGGTCTGGCGGCCGGCGCGACAGCTGGCGCTGTCGGTGCGGTTCATCGGCGGGGAATCGACCGGCTCCTACACCCGGCGGTTGGCGAACGCCAACGGCATCCCTGACGAGGAGTTCTGGGCCATGTTCGGGACGTCGGTCCGCAAAGACGGCTGCCCGAGCGACCCCCGCTACGGCGACGGGTACGTGAATGCCGAGGCGTTGGAGCGCCTGGCTGTCATGTCCGGCCGGCAGGTCACCGAGTTGCAGTTCGCCCTGCCGAACCTGCGCCCGCACCGCCTGCTGCCCGATGAGAGCGGCCCGGTGTGGGACTGGCCCTGGGACGACCGCGATTGCTTCCTGGTGCGGATGTGTGAGATGTGCGCCCACGTAAAGGGCACCGGTTTGCTGGCCTACCTGGCCAGCGACGCGCCCTGGCAGGTCTGCGCGGTGCACCAACGCTGGCTCGACAATCGCCGCGAACCCGGGACAGCTGCCATCCCACTTCGCAGACTGCCCGAGGTCGTCTACGCCCACCAGCAGCGGCTGCTGTTCGAGCGGCGGCTGGGTGCCGGTGGTCGCGCGCTGTTCGCCGATGCCTACGCGATCGTCTCGCTCTGGTGGAACATCCGCGCACTGAATGCGCCCGTGTGGCGGGAGCGTCAGCTCGTACTGGGGCGGGCCGGCCGCGACGGATTGCGGGTGGCGCCGCTGGTGTTCTACCCCGAGGCCGTCAGCCTCGCCCAGGCGCTCGCCACCCGTGAGCGGCGGCGGCTACGGGGCACCCTCACGCTCAATGATCACCACCGATGGCTAGCCAGAGTCGCATCTCTCATGGACCGTTGGGGCATCCCGGACGAACCTGGGCTGGACCCGGTGGAACGATGGGCTGATCGCCACCCACCGCTGACACCGCGGCGGCAAAATACACCGCTGCCGGTGGAGCGGCCGGCACGCGGTCGTTTCCGGCGTCTGCCGGTGGCAGACGGGACTCACGTTCTCCATGCCCCATTGGGTAAACGCTCCTGCCTGAAGTGGCAGCTCGGCGAACTGCTCACCAACGAACTCCAGCCGGCTCTGGGAGGCTGGACCGTGGACGGCCGCGCATGAGCCGAGAGCCGTTACCCCCTCCTCCGGGAGGAGTGCCTGCCTGGCATACGCCGCTCGATCAGGGGGGCACCCCGTGCTTCACCGGGCGAGACCAGCCTGGTTCGTCCCAACTGCCCCTGCCTGGCTCGTCGTTAGCGACCGCTCGGGAACTGGACTGTCAGTGCTGTGTCCTACGGTGCCACTGTGCCCTGCTTCACCAGCCAGCTCACGGCGCTAGACATCACGCACGACCGGATTCCCAGGAACTCACGACAGCACGTTCGAATACGTCCGGCGTCACCCATCGCGCTGCATCGCCACTGACGGCGCTCTCCGCTTTCAAGACCCTGACACGCCGCGCGCCCGCGTGCACCGCAGTCCTGGTTGCCACCACGTCTGTCCGGCGCGGCAGCACAGTCATTTTCAGGATGGGGATGTTCCGCTTTGATGCCCACGGATGAGCAGCACAATGCCCGCGAGACGTTCGCGTCCGACCGTGAACTGGCCTTGACGGCCGGCGCCGGAACCGGCAAGACCACCGTGCTGGCGCTGATGGGCCAGTCCACGAAGAAGCGCGGCCTGAACGTGGCGTTCAACAAATCAATCGCCAACGAGGCTGCGCGCCGCCGGCTACCTCCTACTCGACTACGACAACCAATACAGAATCGGCCAGGTCGGGCTGTACCTCTCCCGCCTAGGACACCTCATCACCTGGACCGTCACCGACTTCCTGAACCGCGCCGGCGCCACCGCCCCCCTACCAACCCTGCGACGCGCCCTCCGCGACTTCCTGCACGCCGAAGGCGGGAGGATGTAGGCAATGCCGCATAGGCCAAACGCTCGCTAAGTACCTCCCGGGGCCGCTGGTGTAGACCCCGGCTTATGTGCGCATCGGCTACCCGTCGCTCGATTATGACGCCCGCAAGGGGTACCCGATCGATCAGCTGTCGAGCTCAACGACCACTTGGATCACTACGGGGAGTAGCACTCAGTCGCCTCCTCCGTTTTAGAAGCGCCCGAGGGGCAGGACCTCGCTGGCTGATGAAGGCCAGGAGCCAGCGAGGTCCTGCGCACTCGAAACGCTGCCTAGGCCGCCTTTCGCCTGCCTGGGCTGCGGTCCCACCGCTGAGCAAAGGATCGAATGGAGTCGGCGGTGAAGACCGGACCTGCCCCCATGCGCCCAATCGGGCGGGGGAAGTCTGGGTTGCTACCGTCCAACTGAGCTACCCTCTGTCGGCTGACGCCTAGCTCTGCAGCGGCTTCCGTGTATCCCATGAGTTCCATTTCTTTGGGGTGGTCTCGCTCGGCATCCGCCTGTTCAGACTCGACCACGCGCAAGTCAATCAGTTGCGGATAGCTCCCCAGTGCAGTTCGGAGACTCTCGGTGACCGTGCTCAAGGCGGTCTCTGTAGCCTCAGCCAGGCAAGGGGCCTGCAAGCGCCACACCATATGAAGCTGCTGACGCTCGGCTTCATGCCTGATGACAGCGCGCAAAGACTGCAGCAACACCTCGAACTGTTCGTCCAGGAGAGCATCGATATCCACTGCGGTCACCGACGCCCGCCACTCCTTTGTCATGTCCTTCTCCTCTCCTGCTCAATCTGGCGTATCGAGCAATGCCAACGGATGGACGGCGGGAGGGGGCCCGGCCTTCTGGCCCCCACCCACACCCGACTAGTCCTCTTCCGGGTAGATCAACCCTGCGCTCCGAAGCACGTACAGCAGATCGATCCACTCTCGTGGTGTCTGCGGCTCGCGGACCACAGTGGTGTCACCGTTCCGAGTAAAGAACCAGGACCCCTGCAGACTCTGCCGACTCTTGAATCCCTGCCGGTCCAGCGCTGCCAGGAGCACATCCATCCGAGATGTCACCCCACCCCACCCTCCCTTCAAACCTTGCTTGTGTCAAGTGTTAATCTCAGCAAGCTACCGGGCCCTCCCCACCTCGGCAAGTTGCCTGGTCAATACCCATGCGGGGAAGATCAACCGCCTCACAGGGCGGCCTCCAAGATCGGAGACTGCCCCTGGATGGCCGACAGGACGATCCGGCACCAACGCGCTGCCCCGCACGCCCCGCCCCCCGCCTTCGCGATCTCGCGTTCGAGGCGTCTTCTCATCTTGAGGGCGGGTTGTGCGTGCTGTCACGAAGGCTGCCCGCCGGCCCCGGCCCGGGCCTGGTTGTCAGTAGCTCGCCATACATTGCCGCCGTGCCCACAGCAATCAGCGCTCACGCGCATCTCGGCTTCACCTCAGACACGTCGCAATCGGCGTCATGGCCGGAAGAGCCACCGGCGCTGACGCCAGGAAGTGGCAGCCGCCAAGACCGACGGCGGATGCTGCAGCAGATGCGCGAGTACTGGAAACAGGTCAACGCCGAGCGCAGCAGCCGCGTCATGCTGGAGCTGAAGCACGCTCGGGAGCGCCAGACAGAGGCGAACGCCTACTGGAACGCGCACAAGGCTGCTGTGAAGGCACGATGGCACAATCGCGCTGGCGGTAGAGGCAGAACCACGGTTGCCGACGTGCCCGAGATTGCTGGCCAGTGGGATCCAAGTAACCCTCACAGTCCCAGGGAGGTCCTTGCCACCGCCCAGACCAAAGGGGTGCTGAGTCCCTACCGGTGGCAGTGCCCTCTGTTCCCCGACGAGCACACACCCTGGGCAGCCTGGCCCAAGGACCGCGTCCCGTCAGGTTCGGGCTGCCCAGCGTGTCGGAAACTAACGCGGCTCAGCGACCTACCCACGCTAGCTGCCCAGTATCAGGGACCATCCTCAGCCGAGGATCTGGCCTACGGCTCACAGGTGAGCGTTCCGTGGCAGTGCCGAACGTGGGCGGTGGACCCGGAGACAGGGCAGTGGCACAAGGTTGAGCATCACTTCAAAGCGGTGATCAAGAGCCGAGCACTGCAGCAAGACAGCTGCCTGGTCTGCGCCGGCTACTGCATCGACGACACGAACAGCCTCTGGACGTGGTTCCCCGAACTCGCGGACGAACTCGATGACCCTTGCCTGGACGCGAGACGGATGTCGACTTCCCAGCACAACGCACGCGGAGCCCGCCACGGTGAGAGGCCCACGTATGCGACCGTGCCCTGGCGTTGTCGTCACGACCACAAGTGGGAAGCGACAGTCCTGAACCGGGTCCAGGGCTCCGACTGCCGAGATTGCTCAACATCGGGAGTCTCCAAGCAGCAGGTGAGACTGGCCGCTGAACTCGCCGGACTCTTCGACCTCGTGCAACCCACACCGCGAGATCCCCGATTGGACGCAGCTGTCACGGACTTCGCCTCGCACCGCCTATCGATACCCGAGGCCCACAAGCCTGTCCACTGGCGCTACCGGGACGTCGAGGTGGACATACTGCTGCGCCTGCCCGAGGCCGGCGGCATCATCGGCGTCGAGTACGACGGCGCCTACCACCACAGCAGTCAGCTGCGCTCGAGACACAACCGCCGCGAAGAAGGCGAGAAGAGCGCGGTTCTGGCCGCCGCAGGACTGACGAATGCGCTGGTCCACGTCCGCATCGGCGATCTTAAGCCCGTAGAGGGCGAACACGCCCTGACGGTGGCTTTGGCCGAGGGAAGCAGTCCGCACGAGCAGGCTTGCGCTGTTGCTGCACTGCTACAGGAACGCTTTCCCGGCTCCTGCCCCGGCCTTAAGGACTATCGCAGCGGCGGAGTGCCAACCGGGCAGCACCAGGCCGAGGCGTACATCGTCGCTGTATGGGGCGAAATACGCCCCCCGCGTCGACCACGGCCGAAGAAGGAACGAAGTCCTCGTGCACTAACCGCGAGCGTCCCCAGCGCGGACAGCTGGCTCACACCGAACGGAGAGCCCTACCGCAACCCAGACAAGCCGAGCGAGATCGTCCGCGACTACCAATGCCGGTGCGGCAACTCTTGCACCGCAGTCCAAAGCCAGGTCTCCTACGGCACCACCACCAGTTGCGGTTGCCGCGCTGCCGAGGCCAGGCGTAACCCTCGTCTTGTGATCACCCCCGCGGAAACTCAAGAGGTGCGGACCTGGGCCAAAGAGCAGGGGATCGCGATCGGTAGAACCGGCCGCACGCCCGGCAGGCTTGTGGCCTCGTTCCGTATGGCTCGCGCAGGCTACCAAGAGCACCTGGGCTCAGACGGCCTCCTGCACGAGACACCCGTTAAGGCGTGGGCAACACAGAACGAGCATCCGTTGGGAGTACGCGGTCGTATCACCAGTGACCTGTGGCTGCACTACGCGGCAGATATTCTGAGCGGCGTCGGGCGCACTCAGATCGCCTCAGAATGAGTCTACGACAGGACGTGCACTGAGCTACAGGCTCACGTACAAGGGCTCGGCGCAGGCGGCAAACCGGTCGCGCTTCGCCGTAGGGGTGCCTAACTTAACGCAATGGAGAGTGAGAGGACAGATACGGCCAGTTCGGGTGGTCCCGCAGGCTACGCGTCGGCCCAGGATCTGCCATCGGTTCGCCAGTTGCGTCAGCAACTGGGTCAGGCGCGGGTGCTTCGGTTCCTGCTCCCCCGTGACCAGCGCCCGAACCTTGCGGCCATCGAGCGCCAACTGCAACGGCTGTGCGACACGGTGGACGACTTCTACCGGGTCCTGGGGCCCAAGAACTGGATCTTCCACGAGAATCTCCCCGTCGATGACGTCGAGGAGCTCCTTGCATCCGGTGATGGGCCAGAGGCCGCCGAGGAGGCGTTCATCGCCCTGTACACCGACTACGACGCGCTCGCTCTTCGCCTCCACGTGATCAACAAATTGCCAGCCCTGCGCAAGCGTCGGTACCTGATCCTCAAGGCCCATGAGGACTACGCTGCTGGGCGCTACTACAGCTGCATCCACCTGCTGTTGAGCGTCATGGACGGCTTCGTCAACGAGTTCGAGACCGTACGCCGGGGCCTGCATGCCCGGCAGGCCGAGGATCTCCACGCTTGGGACAGCGTCGTCGGGCACCACATGGGTCTGGCCAACGCGCACAAGACGTTCACCAAGGGAAAGAGCGCCACCAACGAGGAGCCCGTCTACGAGCTCTACCGCAATGGCATCGTCCACGGCAGCCTGCTCAATTACGACAACGTCGTGGTGGCCACCAAGGCCTGGAACCGACTGTTCGCAGTCGTCGACTGGGCCAACGCAACGATCAAGGAGAAGACCCCGCCACCGCCGCGACCGACCTGGAAACAGCTGTGGCGATCGCTGTCCGAATTGAGCAGGCACCAGCAGGCCAACGACGCGTGGAATCCGCGTCGCGTCAGCAAGGACGACGCAGGCTTCGCCCAGGAGGCCCCCGCCTCGGCGACCGGGCAGTTCCTGACCGCCTGGACGCAGCGCAACTACGGGCGTATGGCGCAGTGGATCTCGCAGCCCCTCCAGGGCACGCACGGTGCTGCTATGCCCCGCGAGGTGCGGATGCAGTACGCCGACCATGTGCTGACGGACTTCGCCGTCCTGGCCGTCGATCACGTCGCGCCGGCCTCCTGCCTGGTCGAGATCGAACTGCGCCTGGCTGGCAAGCCCGAGGACGAACCTCTGCGGACGGCGATTCGATGGCTGTACGAGGACGACGATGGGGAGCCGGTCTCGTCGCTTCTGCCCGGCCAATGGCGCCTGAACTGCTGGGAGCCGTACCGATTCGTCCCGCCGCTTGGATTCGGATAGCGCCATGGCGCAGAACTCCCTGGCCCAATCCGCCATTGGGATCTCGGTCAGCCCAGGCTGGAGGCCTGCCTGAAGGCCCACGCCGCGGCGTCGCTGTTGTAGGGGCCGTCCGTGACCCTCGTGGGTCGAACAGTATGGTGCTCCACGTTGTCGGTGCTCACCGCTAGCGTGGCTCCATGCCGGAGACTACACAGCCAGCCGACGTCGAACGCCGCCAGTCCATATCAGTTGAGTTGGAGCGGCTGGAGGAGAGTGCGAAAATACAGCGCACAGTCACAGTTCGAACAGGCCAAGCGCTGGCGCGTGATCAATCTCTGGCTAGGTGTCCCAGCCAGTGGCCTGGCTGCTGTCGCTGGTGCTACCGCCCTGGTGACAGCCGCTGGGCGTGTGGCCGCCGGGTGCGTTGCCCTCGTTGCAGCCGGCCTAGGGGCCATCTTGACTACCATCAACGCCTCGCACCGCATGAACCAGGCCGCGGCTGCAGCCAACGCCTACCTGGAGATCCAAACTGCCGCCCGTCAGGCCCGTGAGATCGATCTGTCTTCCTGGTCAATAGACGAAGCCCGGGCTGCGCTTGCCGAACTCACTGCACGTCGTGGCGAGCAGAACAAGACGGCCGAGCCTCCTAGCCGGCGCGCATACCAGCGGGGAAAAGCGAACGTGGAAGGCGGCGGGCAGACCTACGCCGTCGACGAACCTGACGCCCAGTCTGGCGCACGGTAGAGAGCAGAACGATGGCACTGACGGTGACCCAGGGATTTGACCTCTTCTTGCGGCAGCTGACACCCACACAAACCGAACGCGAGGCCAAGGCGCGCCACCGGCGCGGTGTGGAGGCTTCGCTGCGATCTGCATCGTTCGGTATCCTGCTGTTCAGGGAGACGGGGTCGTTCACCCACGGGACAGGAGTGCGGCAGCCACCCCCACGACAGCCGACCCACCCCGGCCTCGCCGCTAAACGGCAGCCGCTTGGTCACCCCGCGACAGCAGACCAACCTGCGCCCACCCCGCATGACCAGGCAATCAGCAAGCGAACACGGCTGACACCCAACCGCTGCTACCAGGGCGCCACCTCACACGGGTGTAACGCTGTCACGTTCGCTCCCGGATGTGGGGCGGTGAGCCGAAGCACCGTAGTTGTCACCAGCGGAGAGGGATGAGCCGGCGATTCGGACCGGTCGAAGCAGTCTGGCTGTCACCAACAAGGCATTCGACTTGTCACATGCGCTCATGTGTACGGAGTGCGCAAGGACGGACCTAGGACGGATCTAGGACAGCAGCTCTTAGCCTCGACCTCGCACTACGTCCCCGTAACGAGCCGTCATGCACGAAAGCGCGTCACCGCCTCTCGGCGGCACTGCTCGCATGGGAGACAACCCGCCAAGCACACATCCTCAGGGGGAACCACATGAATCTCGCCCGAAAGCTGGCAACCGGAGCCATCGTGGCCGGCCTCACCACCGCCGGCGCCCTCGCTGCGACCCCGGCCAGCGCCACGGTCGTGAACTCCACGTGCAACCTGTCGTCCGTCGTCAACGTCTCTTACGGCTCGGGCGGCCACTACTGCTACGTCTGGGACGGTGGGAGCGCCAACACAGGCTGGATGAACATCGTGCATTCCACCCAGGTGTGCTCGAACAGCTACACGGGATACGTGCATGACACCTCGGGACACGATTGGAACTTCTACCGGGGCGCGTGCACGCCCACTTACGGGGCGAATCTGAGCTCGATCGTCTTCACCGGCAACTGAGTTGCATTGTCCCGGCGCCCGCGGCCACAGTACTGAGAAGCTGACGCCGAATTGACAGGGCGCCACGTGGGCGCGCATCTGACGGATCACGGTCCGCCAGGTGCGCGCCTTTCGCTTGCACTCGGGTTCTGTACGCGAGGCGAGCCTGCTGCCGCCGGAACAAAACCCGCTGACAACATGCCCGCCTCGGTGACAGCTGTCGCGCTTCGGCTCCGGCGGCCGGTAATTCGGTCTCCGTCGGGCGGCCCGCTCAGAACCGGAAATCTATGTATTCCACGTTGCTGAAAACCACCTCCGGACCCTGCGCACGCTCTCCGAATTTCTGGAAGTAGGCATATCCCAGAGCTTCGGCAACAAGCCCATGCAACTCAGCTTCGGTCGCGCCCCGCTCGCGGGCGGCGCGGATGCGGCCCGCGTGGTCCGGTGAGACGGTCTGGGTGACGAGCCGGATTCGCGGGTCGTCGGTGGAGCCGAGCGCGGCCCGGAACCCGAACCGGGCCCGGGCCTCGATCAGCAGGCCGCCGCTGCTGGCCGCCTGCTCGCGGACCCGGGCACGCACGCCCGGCTGCCAGTCCCGCGCGGTCTCCTCCTCCAACGCGGCCCGCAGCGCCTTCTGGGGCCGCTTGAGCTTGCCTGCGGCGTAGCGCTGCACCGTGCGGCGGGACGTGCCCAAACCGGCCGCCACAGCCGCCGTGGAGCCCTTCGCCCAGGGTCAGGAGGAACCGGAACTGCACGGCCGCGCCCTTCGGCACCGGCCGGGTGAACTCCGCCCGCTCCGCCGCCTTCAGACCGTCGTGGACCGCCTACGATGAGCGACGCCCCTTCCCGGCAGCTCGAATGCCGGGAAGGGGCGCTGTCGTACGGCCGTGGTCGGCCGGCCCGCCGGGGCTGTCAGTCGATGATGTCATCGTCGGTGTAGCCGTCCAGGATCTCTTCGACGGCGTCCCGGAGCTGCTGCGCGATGGCGTCGGCGACGTCCGGCGTGCAGATGATCTCCACACCGACATTGCGGAAGCCGGGGTCGTCTTCCTCTTCCGCGCGCTCGTTGGTGGGGGCCGGGTCGGTGGCGGTCATCAGTGCCTGACGCTGTCGGGAATCTTGGCATTCGTGGTTGTTGATCATGGCAAGCACGCCCACCGGCGGGTCGTCTTCTCCCGCGTGTGACGATGCCGCGTAGCGATCCTGTGAAAGCCGCCCTCGGCATGGAGGGTGTCCCTATGATTTCTCCGCCGCACCATGGTGATCCACGGTGGGATCGGAGTGGGGGAAGCGATGGCAGAGGAGGCTCAGCCGGGCACGATGATCGGCGGACGCTACACCTTGACCCGCCTGCTCGGCGCCGGCGGCTTCGGCCAGGTCTGGCAGGCGCACGATCGGGTACTCGGGGTGGACGTCGCGGTCAAACAAGTGCGTCTCGACCGGGCGTTGCCCGACAAGGCGCGCGCGGAGCTGATGGCCCGCGCTGCCAGCGAGGCCCGGAACGCCGCTCGGCTGCGCGATGAGCCGCACATCGTCACCGTGTACGACGTCGTCGAGGTCGACGAAGGCATGTGGCGCGTCCCCTGGATCGTCATGCAGTGGGTTGACGGGCGCTCCCTCGCCGAGGAGTTGAAGCGCGACGGCCCGCTGAGCCTGGGGCTGGCGGTTCGGGTCGCCGAGGCACTGCTCGGCGCGCTGGAGGCCGCACACCGCGAAGGCGTCGTACACCGCGACGTCAAGCCGGCCAACGTGCTGCTCGCCGCGAACGGATCGGTCCTGCTCGCCGACTTCGGCATCGCCGTCGCGCAGAGCGACCCCCGGCTCACCCGCGCTTCCGTTGTCATCGGGTCGCCCGCTTACATGGCACCCGAACGCTGGCAGAAAGCCGACGGCGATGGCCGCTCCGACCTCTTCTCGCTCAGCGTGACCCTGTACGAGGCGCTGGAAGGAGTCCTTCCTTTCCCTCCGGAAAACCCCGTTGCCATCCTGACGCAGGACCCACGGCCGATGGAACGGGCGGGAGGGCTGGCCCCCCTGATCCTTGCCCTGCTGGAGAAAGACCCGGCCCGGCGCCCCACCGCGGACGCGGCGCGAAACATGCTGCCCCAGAAACACCGGACCTTGGAGGAAATCCCGCCCCAGGAGTCCATAACGATCACCAGCAAACGGCGCGAGATCACAGAAGGCTACTCACAGGCCGCGGCAAAGATCGGCGGGTACACGGGCTACGGGATCGGCGCTCTCATGGGCGCCGTCAACGCCTCAGACCCGGTCGTGAGCCTGGGATCGCTGCAGATCGGCGTTGACAACCGCTGGGGGAACGCCGCAGTGGGAGCTGCGGTGGTCGGCGGTGTCCTCTATGCCGTCTTCTGGTTGATGGGCTGGATAGCCGGGGCTCGCGCCAAGTCCGACGTGATCACCCTCGACGCGCACGGTCTCACCGTCAGCACCTGGCGAGGCAACCAGGAGCGCCGCGTGGCAGAGGACGGCACCCTCGAACCACCCGGGCCGAAGACCTTCACCCTGCGGTGGGACGTGCTGGAGCGCATCGCCGTAGAGCACCCGAACAAGTCGGATCCCCCTGCCATCGCTGTGTGGTTCCGGTCGGCCGACAAGCCCTCCAAAGCCTGGCGCAGCAAGCACGGCGCCGAAATGCGGGAAGGCGGCGGTGTCTGGGTCTATCGGGATGACGCCACCAGTCCGCGCACGGTCAACCCCGAGCGGCTCCGCGACGCCCTGAAGCGCTACGCGAACGGGATCTACGAGGACCCGCATGACATCCCCGACCCCTGAGTTCCTGACTCCAGATGAAGGTGCTGGTCAGCACTTCTGAATGGTCAGTTCATCCTGCGGGGTGGGTGGCAGCGCGCCAGGACCGGGGCCGGGGGATGTGCTGCCAGCCGAGGAAGCCCTGAAGGGCTGTCGGGTTCCTAGGCTTCCGGGCCGGCGTGGGTGGCAGGTAGACGTCGATGCGTTCGAGGTTGACTGCGATGGCGGTCAGAACGTGCTGGACGTGGGTCCTGTCTTCGCTGCGATAGCGGCACTGGCGCATGCCGTGGCCGTTGACGAACTCGCTGATCGTGCCCTCGATGGCGGCCCGAAGCGCGTAGTGCGAGAGCCATTCCTGGGTCTGCTGCTCGGTGCGTGACTCGGACTGGATGTCGTAGAGCTCGCGGGGCAGGAAGGTGACCTTGCGGGCGTCGGTGCGGGTGCAGGCGGACTTCACCGGGCACTGGCGGCAGTCGTCCATGGCGAACTCGGCGTTGATGTAGGGGGCGAGGGAGGGCGGTGTCGACCAGCGGCGGCTGACATTGCCCTGCGGGCAGGTGACCTGCTTCGCGTCCTAGTCGATGGTGAACGCTTCGCGGTGGAAGACGGTGCCCTTGCGGGACTGGCGGGTGCTTCTGGCCCGGATGGGACCGACCAGGCCGACGCCGTGCTCGCGGGCGAGCTGCTGTTTAAGCGCGACGGAGAGGTAGCCGCCGTCGACGAAGTGCTCCTTCGACAGCAGGTTCCGGGCATCGAGGTTGGCGAGGATGCCGGGCAGGGCCTTGGTGTCGTGGACGGGGGCCTTGGTGGTGGTGACGTCAGTGATCACGCTGGGGGTGTCCGTGTCGCAGGTCTCGGTGACGTGGGCGAGGAAGCCCTTCCAGCGGGTCTCGCCGCGGCGTGCGTAGCGCGCACCGATGTCGTAGGGCGAGACGATCGCCAGGGCCGAGGGCGGCAGGCCAGTGTCCTCGGGCTCGCGCCACTGCGGCCGGTCCGCCGCGTCGAGGAAGTAGTTCTGCACGAAGATCTGGCGTAGGGCCTGGACCTGCTCGCCGTCGCGCAGGGCGGGCAGGTAGCGGTGGACGTAGCGCAGGAGCAGGCGGGTGTCTTCGCCGGTCTGCTTGATCCGGGTCTTCGGCTTGGACGGGTTCTTGCCCAGCCGGGCGGCGCGGCCATAGCGCTTGCCCCAGTCCTCGGTGACCAGGGCGACCAGCTCGTGCGGTGCTCGGCGGGCAAGTTCCTCCAGGGCGGCGCGCATGGCCTCGGTGACCAGCTCCAGGCGGGTGAGGTCGCGGACCGCGGCCAGGACGTGGGTGGAGTCCGTGCGCTGTCGACCGCGTTCCCGGACCAGGCCGACGGCCCGGATCTTCTCCAGCGCCAGGTCGAGCAGCCTGTCAGCCCGGCCCTCTTCCGCCAGGCGCTCGCGGAAGTCGGCCAGCACGCTGTGGTGGAAGCCTGGGTCCTCCAACTCCATGGCCAGGGCGTACTTGAAGTCGATGCGGTTGCGCACGGACTCAGCCGCCTGCCGGTCAGACAGCTCCAGCAGGAACTGCAAGACCGACACCGTCGCCAACTGAGCCGGTGACAGGCCCGGCCTGCCGTCCCGCGGGTACCACTCCTCAAAGTCCTCATTACTCCACAGGCCGTTGAGATGGTCACGGATGGCCATCGCCGTTGTGCCGTGGGGGTTGCACGCCCGCGCCACCTGAACGGTCAGTTCCGGAACCACACAGCCGGTACGGGAGCGCACACACATCTCGGACCTCCGAAATCGCAGGCGCCAACCGTCCCACCCACCTGAATCACCAAGGCCGCGGTTCCCAAAGCGACTACCCCGAACGGGTGAACGTCCTCGACGCACCAGACACGACAGCAACTCCAACACCAGATAGCACGAACGATGCGTTCACCCAACGGTCACCAGACCGCTGCCGCGTTCGCCATCGAGTCGCCAGTCTGTCCGCTGAGTCCCTGAACAGCGGAAATGGATCGCTCGCCCGGCATCTTCCTCATGATCAACAACCTCGGGAACCAAGATTCCCGACAGCGTCAGGCACTCACTGCCACCGGGAAGCGCCGCCGGTTGTCACGGGCGGCCCATGGACGGGGGCAGCAACCGGCCCCCGCTACCCCGACCGAAGGAGACGACCATGAGGCACAAGCCGAGGATCGACAACCTGACGCGGCTGGTCGACAACCTCCTCGACGGCCTCGCCGCACACGGCCGCCCCGCACCGACCGCACCACAGATCCGCGCCGCCCTGCGCGAACTCCAGCCCAGGCGCGGCCGCCGCACCCACCGCCGGCCGAACGCCCGCCGGTAGTCGGCACGCTGGCGACCACGCCGTTCCCCTCACGGGCTGCTGTCAGGTGAGGGGAACGGTGGCCGACGGATCCCAGCTGCGCACCAGGCCCGGCGGAAACGGATCAGTGTCAGTGGCCGGTCAGGTCGCTGGTCACATCTCCTTCCACTCCCTGCACGGCTCTCGCGGTGTGGTCGATGACGTTGCCGTTCGAGCAGTTGTTGGCGTGGTCGCTGACGTAGTCGCCCAGCACCGGTACGACCGCGACTTCCTGGAGGCACACCGCGGCGGCGGTGAAGTTCCAGTTGTTCGCGGCGTTCACGCCGCTGCCGAAGTTGCTGTCGTTGTCCGCGAAGGCGGGAGTGGCACCGGCCGTGGCGGCCAAAGCCACCGCCGCGGCCGTCAGCGCCCCGCGCATGATCATCTTTTTCATGGCCGGGCCAACGACCGCCGAAGCGGCAGGGCACGGCCTGCTACGCCGCCCGGAGGACCCGCCGCCGAATCCTCAAGCAGGGCAGCGGCCAGAGACCGGCGGTCACCGGGCTGTGGTCACGGTGATGACGGTGTCGGGGCAGTCGGCGAGGGTACTGGTCAGGGCGGTCTGTTCGGCGGTGTCGATGTCCAGGCCCCACCGGGTCTTGTCGGCGATCCAGTCGGTGACGTAGGTGCAGCGGTAACCGGCGGCCGGCGGCAGCCACTGCGACGGGTCCCTGTCGGCCTTGGACCGATTGGATTTCGCGGAGACCGCGACCAGATCCCGCGGGTCCCCCAAGTCGTTCGCGTAGTCCTGTCGTTCCTTGGGCGTCCAGGCCGAGGCACCGCTGCCCCAGGCTTCGGCGAGCGGCACCAGGTGTTATCCGCCCCCTCACGTGCCTGCCGCTGACATCCGTGACAGAGGGCGATTGCCCGGTTTCCTTTCTGTGAGCGTTGCGTTATCCGGTGCAGCGGCTATTTGCCGCTGACAGTGATGACAGGCAGGGGGATGTGGTGGCGAGCACCCAACGGGTGGCGACCGGGGCCGGGCCGACGTGGACGGTGGTCGCGGGTGACTTCCGGGTCGCGGAGCCGGCTGAGCAGTATCTGGAGTACCTGCGGGGGACGGACCGGTCACCGAACACGATCAGGAGTTAAGCCCGGGGCCTGGCGCTGTGGTGGTCGTTCCTGGAGTAGCGCTCGCAGGGATGGGACACGGTCGGCGTGACCGAACTCGGCACGTTCGTAGGGCAGTTGCGTCGCGGTGGGGTCGCGGAGGCCGTCGTCCCGCTGCGCGCCGCGGAGAGGGCGGCCGATGCGACGGTGGCGAGTCGGGTGCGGGCGGTGCTGGGCTTCTACCGCTACCAGGCCGCACGTGGGGTCGAGGTCGCGGGCCGTCTGTACGAGACGGTACATGCCAGGCCGGGCAACTATCTGCCGTTCCTGGAGCATGTGGCCCGCAAGCAGGGCCGGCATTCGAGTGTCGTGAAGGTCCGGGTCCGGGTGAAGCCCGTCCCTGTTCTTCTGCCAGGGCAGATGGCGTCACTGCGCGAGTCGGAGGCGTTGTGGGATCCGGTTGTCGGTGCCTGGTCGGGTGAGTTGCGGTACCGGTTGCTGTGGACGCTGCTGGAGGAGACCGGTCTGCGGCTGGGCGAGGCGTTGGGGCTGCGGCACCGGGACTGGAAGACCGGCACGGGTACCACCGCCCAGGTCGAAGTGGTGCACCGCGAGGACCATCCGCACGGTCTGCGGGCCGAGAGCGGCTACCGACGCGTCTTCGTCGGCTCATCCCTGGACCGGCTGTACGGGGACTGGGTGTGGGCGCTGTGCGAGGCCGGCGCCGACGTCGAACTCGACGATTGGGATGACGCCTACATTTTCTGCAACCTGTACCGGGGCCGTCTCCAGCAGAAGTGGGCCCGCGAGTTCATCGCCGCGCGGGGCGCCCCAGAGGGAACGGACCCGCCGTATCTCTTCCTGCAGACCAAGAACAACCGGCTCGGGAAGAGGCCCTACGCTTCGGCGACGTTCCACAGTCGACTTGGCGTGCTGACCGAGGAGCTGGCCATCACCGACAGTGTCGGCCGCCCCGTCAAGGTGTCCAAGACCCACACCTTCCGGCACACCCGGGCGACCGACCTGATCAACGCCGGGGTGCCGATCCACGTCGTCATGCGCTACCTGGGCCACATCACTCCGACCATGACCATGCACTACGCCAAGACCCTGGCGGTGACGGCCGAGCGCGAGTTCTTGCGCTACAAGAAGGTGACGGCCGACGGCCGGACCGCCGAGGTCGATCCGAGCGACCTCTACGACCTCCTGCACCTGGACCAGCGCGCTGACCGGGTTCTGCCGAACGGCTGGTGCATGTTGCCGCCCCGGCAAGTCTGTTCGAAGGGAAACGCCTGCCTGAGCTGCGACAAGTTCGTCACCGATGCCAGCCATCGCGAGGAACTCCAACACCAGCTTCAACAGTCGGAGGCGCTGATCACCCGGCGTCAGACCCAGTTCACCGTTCGCCACGGCGAGCCGATGGGTGAGGACAACATCTGGCTCGCCGGTCGCCTGTCCGAGACCCGCGCACTGACCAAGGTTCTCGTCGCCCTGGACCAGGTCAGCGTCCACGAGGACGGGCAACTGCGGGCGGTACGCGGAGCCGGTGCGGCCGACCGCCCCGAACTGCCGGCCACCACCCCACCGCAGGAGCCGACCGCATGACACCGCTGCCCGAACATCTCCGCCAAGCCATCCGTGCCCGGACCGAGGAAACCGAGAAACGGGCCCGCGCCGCCCTCGCCCAGCTGGCCAAGGCGGGAAGGCCCATCAGCTTCACCGCCGTGGCCCGGGAGGCCGAGGTGAGCACCGACTTCCTGTATCGAAGCCCGGACCTACGCGCCCAGATCGAACGGCACCGCGACAAGGCCGGGCAGACTCTGACGAGGCCAACAGAACCCTTGGAAGATCGGTCAACCTCAGCTGCGGTGCGGGCGCTGAGCGCGCGCCTCACACGCCAACAGCAGGATCATCGGGCAGAGGTTGACCGGCTTCGCAAGGCTTTGGAGGTGGCCCAAGGTGAGAATCTGGACCTGCGCAGGCGCCTGGCCCGCTACGAGGCCTGACAGACCCAGGCACCTCGCGCTCTGGTAGACAGCCTGTGACCGAGTCGTCAAAGGGCATGAGGTGCCAGATGTGGTGGAAGCGACGCCGGGAAGAGAGCTCAGCCGTACCTTCTCCGACGGAGCGATGGCCGACCGCGTGGGACGAACCTGGAAGGCTTACAGCGGCGCAGCGGGTTCGCGCTGTCGTCCACGCCATCACCGATGGGACCACGGCCCGCCCCGAGCAGATCCGGGGCCTGCCGGCAGAGGCCGTGCTGGCGGTCGAGCGTGACCAGCAGGTTCCGATGGCAGATGCCTACCGAGAGTTCCTCTCGCTGATCGGCGGTGGCGCAGGTCGATTCATGCGTGGGGAAGACGTCTACTACTCCCGCGTTCTTGGACTGGGAGAGGCGGCCCGCGAGCTGCTCGAGGAGAACGACTCCCCCTTCCACTTCGAACCAACTGACCGCGTCTTCACCATGCATCAGGGTTACCAGTTCGAGTTCATGCGCGGCACCGGGCCAGACCCCGAGGTCTGGTCCTACTCCGAGGGCATGAACGGCGACGTTCCCTTCCGCAGCCATGCCTCTTTCACAGACTGGCTTCGTGCGACTGCGGAAGCGGAGATGCCGGTCTGGAAGCGGCACGCCGCGACGGTACGCGAGGAGATCAACGCTGACGGCACCATTACTGAGCACTGGTAGCCAACCTGGGCGTCAGCGCTCACAGCTCCAGTGTCAGGAGGAGCGGAAAGGCGCGTGCCTGCGGCGAGTTCTGTGGGCGCCATGCCGTCGACAGCTGTACCTGGGACATCGCGTTCTCAGCTCGCCGTAGGTGCAGATACCAGGTGGTCGATGTCGAGCTTGCTCGCGTCGTCGATGTACATGTCGTCGTACGGGCTGAGCCAGGTGCCGCCGGTCAGCGCGCAGCGCGGGCCCTGGACCGGGGCTGTGAGCGCGTCCCGTTTCAGCACCTCCTGCCGGGTCGAGCACCCGTCGCCGTCGGCGTCGATCCAGTGCCGGAACTTGCTGCGCTCGTACCCGGTGCGGTCCTCCGCCCGGACCGGAAGCGCCGCCAGCGCCTGGCTCACCGGAAGGGAAACCGTCTCCCCCGCCGTGCCGGATGTGGGCACGGAAGCCGCGGCAGCCGGGCCCGCGAGCGGCAGGGTCAGGACGGCCAGAGCGGCACCGGAGGCGAAGACCGTACGCCGCATCGAAGAAAGGATCATGACCGCTTCGTACCGGACAACCCGTCCCGCACCGGGCACCGTCACCCCTGCCGGGCACGTCGCCAACCAGGAGCCGCCCCCTTCGATCCGTCAGGCGCCGGAAAGTCAGACCGCGGTGACCGCCGATGCACCCCCGGTCCGGCCGTCCAGGTGTCGACCGCGGCGCGACGCGGTGGCGGGGTGTCCGGTCCTGAGCAGGCCGCCGTCCAAGAGGTCGAACACCTCGCTGTCGAACTCCTGGACGGCGCGTCCGTCCGGTCCGGGCAGCCACACCTCGACGGCGCGGCCCGGGTGGATGCCGGTCCCGGCGGCAGTCACCCGGGGCCCGGCGCCCGCGCAGGATCCCGTGCCCGCGGTCCAGGCCCGCCCACGCCGTGGCGCTGACCCGCAGCCGCACCTGTGGCCCGGCCACTGGCCCGTGGCCGGCAGGACGGTACCGGCCATAACACGGATCTTTCGGCCGCCCCGCGATGTCGGCCCGGCCGCGGTGAGGACTCGATGCCCGCGTGGGGGCACCCCGATGGCTGCGCGCCTTCCCCCGGATGACGCGGGTCATGTCATGAGGAAGGTCACCCCTCCTCGTTGCCCGGCTCAATCCCCGGTCAATGACTCCCGCGGGCCGGGACTCCATCGGCAGGGTCCCTGTTGCCCCGTGATTTGCTGGCAGACCGCCGGAATGTTCCCGAGATGACCGAACGCCACCCCCGTCACGCTCCGCAATCAGTTGCCGGACGGCAACGTTCCGTACGTGGCCTGCCTCAGGATGTCTCAGGCGTGCCGCCGGACGGCGCGCTGAATCTGACGGGGGTGGGCTGCGGGTGCGTAGATGTGTGTTCGGCCGCTGGGGAGCGGTTGTTGGTGTGGTGACCACGGGGGTGGTCATCGCGTCGGGGGCGCCGGCAGTGGCTGCCGCGCCGGATGTTCCGACGCAGGCTGTTGCGCTGGTGGACAGTGTGAAGCCGGTGCTGACGGCGAAGGTCTCGAGCCCGTCGGGCGGGCAGGTCACGGCGAAGTTCTTCGCCGGGACCTACGCCGCGAACGGCGCGTGGGATCTGGTCAACGGCGGCACGGTCACGGTCGCGTCGGGCTCGGTCGCCCGGCTGACGCTGCCGGTGTCGATGCCGTTCGGTACACAGTTCGACTGGCAGGTGCAGGCGTGCCAGGGCACGACGTGCTCGGCTCTGACGACGCTTCAGGACACGCACGTCTCGCCGATGCTGGCGGCCGGGGGCGACGCGGCTGTCGTTCCCGGCCGGTGATCACGTCTCCGCACAGGTGGATGTCGCGTCGGGCAATCTGCTGGTGTCCACCAGCGACCTGACGCTACCCGGCATCAACGGGGATATCGGCCTCGGGGTTTCCTACAACAGCGCGTCAGTGGGTTCCGGCTTCACCTCGACGTCGGCTCCGGCGGGATACGGGTGGCTCCTGACGCCGTACGACATCTCGCTGACGGTGCATGAGGAAGGGTCGGTGACCTACCGGGGCCGGGCCGGGGTGACGGGCCTGTTCGTTTCCAACGGCACCGGCTTCACCGCGCCGGGCGGGTTCAAGGCGGACCTGGTCAAGAACAGCGACGGCACCTACACGCTGACCGACCACGCCAGCCAGACCAAGCAGACCTTCGACTCCTCCGGCAAACTCACGAAGATCACCGACCGCAACGGCAACGCCACCACTCTCGGCTACTCCGGCGCACTGCCTGGCTCGATCGTGGCGACACGGGGCACCACCACGCAGCGGACCGGTGTGTACGCGGGCGCCTCCGGGCATGTGACGACGCTGAAGCAGACGGCATCCGACGGTGCGGTCCGCACCGTGGCCTACTCCGTCAACGCATCCGGGGACCTGGCCTCGGCCAAGGACACCCTCAACCGCACCACGTCCTTCGGCTACACCGCCCACCAACTGACGTCGATCACCAACCCCGGCGGCGGCATCACGGAGTTCGCGTACGGCGGCCGCGGAGTCACCTCCGTCACCCAGCACAACACCGCCACCGGCTCCCCCGGCGACTCCGTCACCCGGCTGTCGTACCCGTCTGCCACGCAGACCCTGCTGGCTGCGCCGGACACCGACCAGACGCAGTCGGTTTCCACGGTTCCGCACACCACCTACGACCTCACCTCGGACAACACCGCGCACGTCACCAAGGCCACCAACGCCGACGGCAACGTCCGTTCCAAGACGTACACCGCGAACTTCGACACGTCCACCAGCACCATCGGTGCCGGGACCGGCGCGTCCACCACGTCGAACGAGTTCAACGCCAACGGCGGCGAGTCGCTGACCAAGACGACTTCCCCCACGGGTTCGTCGCAGTCCGCGCTCTACGGCAACACCGCCCCCGCCAGCAAGTACCTGCCGTCCTCCTCGACCGACGCCCAGTCCAACGCCAGCACCTACCACTACACCGGCGCCGGGCAGCGCGACGAGAGCACCGACGCCAACGCCGCCAACGCCGCCAACGCCAAGGTCACTTACAACAGCGACGGCACCGTCGCCACCTCCACCGACCCGGGCAACAGCACCAGCGCCACCTACGGCTACGACTCCGCCACCCACCAGGCCACCTCCGTCACCCCGGTGACCGGCGGCTCCCTGGGCGGGCAGACCTTCAGCTACGACAAGTACGGACGCCTGGCCACGGCCAAGGACGGCCGGAACATCACCACCACCTACGGCTACGACGACGCGGACCGCATCACCTCGGTCACCTACTCCGACAGCACCCACGCCATCGGCTACACCTACGACGGCTTCGGCCGGGTCTGGACCCGCACCGACGCCACCGGCACCACCACCTACACCTATGACGACCTCGGGCACCTGGCCACCCGCACCGCCACCTCCGGCGGCGGCACCCTCACCTACGGATACGACAAGGCCGGCAACCTCGTCACCCTCACCGACGCCCGCGGCACCGCCACCTACAGCTACGACGACGCGAACCTGCTGACCCAGCTCATCACCGCAGCGCCGGCCTCCACCAAGATCCGCTTCGCCTACGACGACCACGGCCGCCGCACCGACACCTGGTACGGCACCGACAACAACCACACCCTCTACAAAGCCCACGTCCACCAGGACTACGACGCCTCCGGCCGCCCCTCCCGAGTCTGGGCCGACCAGGGCCCCGCCACCTCACCCACCCGCCAGTTCGACCGGGTTCCCGGCATGCTGAAGCTGATAGGGCGAGGTACCGAGTGTGGGAGCCAGGCGTCCGCTTGCACCCGGGTCTGCCGCTCTTCCGATGTCACTCGGTCAGAGCGGTGGCACTCGCGCTTGGCATGTCGTCGGCGGGAGCTCCGTTCACTTCCAGAGCTGCCCGTCCCTCTTCTTGGAGCGCGAAATTCGTGAGGCCCAGAAGCCGACGCCCATGACCACGGCCCCACCGATAATGAGAGCAAGAATATTGAGGAGCGCCCCGACCATAAATGGGATAAGACCGACGGGAAGAAGCCATCGCAGCAACGGCCCGTCCGGGAACCTACGAGCATCCCAAACAAATCCAGCCAAAAGAGCCACCATGACGAGTATGCCCACCGGCGCAATGCCTCCAGTGGACGAATACTTGGCGATCAAATCATGACCCATGGATTTTCTGTCCAATCCTGTACAACCGCGCGAGACCGTGGCGCCCGGTGGAAACCCACCGCCGGGCGCCACGCCACTTCACATGCCATGGCTACCAGCCCAGCGTCCCCCACACCGCTGCCGCCGCCTGCTGGTACAGGCGAGCCTGGCCTGCTCTGGTGCCGACTGAGTACAGCAGCGGCAGGTTCTTGACAAACGTACCTCCCTCCCTGACCACGTTCACCCGCCACGCAACAGTGTCGAAGGCCACACCGCTACCGAGTGCCGCCCAGTCGGCGTTGGTCTTCTTGCTCTGCCCGAAGGCGATTCCGCGATTAGCCACCGAAAGCGTGAATGCCGCGGTCCCGACTGCGGCGCAGGCACCTGCCGTGCCCACAGTGCAGACTCCGAAGGCGCCGATAGCGGCGACCTTCACTATGTTGGACCGATTGTCGTAGGCCCACTGACCAGCCGTCTTCACGCCTGAAGAAGCCGCGTCCCAGCCGCTGTTGATTCCGGACTTGATCTTGCCGAAGATGCTGTTCTTCTTCCGCCGCTTCTCCTCGGCGAGCTTCTTCGCGCGTGCCGCGGCCTGGGCCTTGATCCGGGCGGCTGCGGCGGCCTGCTGCTGGGCGCGGGCGTAGGCGTAGCCGTCGTCGATCATGTAGTGGGTGGGGTTGGCCTGGTAGGCGGCGTATTTCTGGCGGGAGGTCGTGTCCTTCTTCGGGGACTGCTGCCAGACCCATTTGCCGTTCTTGTAGGTGTAGCCGGCGTTCATGCCGCGGTCGTTGGCCCACTGGTTGTCGGTGGTGGTGCCGCCGTCGGTGGGGCCGAGGGGGCGGGTGCCGTCGGGGTCGGAGAGGGTGACCGGGTTGTTGTGAGCGTAGGAGTAGGCGTTCATCTGGGCCGGGTCGCCGGTGTCGATGACGGGGTCGACGGAGATGAAGCGACCGAGAACGGGGTCGTATTCGCGGGCGCCGAGGTGGGTCAGGCCGGTCGGGTCGGTGGTGCCGCCGACGAAGCCCTGGGTGCCGGGGAAGGTCCCTGAGGTCGCCCGGATCTGGCCGAAGGGGAGTTCCTTGCGGCGGGTGATCGCGAAGGTGGTCGAGTCGACCGCGGTGGTCGCGGTGTCCTGCTGATCGGTGAAGAGGTAGGAGATGGTGGCGCCGCTGCGGACGGCGACGGTGTCGCCGTTGTGCGTGTAGTAGCGGGTGCCGGTCTTGGTGGTGCCGTCGGCTCCGAGCTTGAGTTCGCTGCCGTCGGGCAGGGTCAGGGTGCCAGTGCCGTCGACGTTCTTGGCGATGAGCCGGTTGCCGTCGGCGTCGTAAAGGTAGCTGGTGGTCTTGCCGGCCTGGGTGAGGGTGGCCAGGTGGCCCTCCGCGTCCCAGGTCAGGTCCTGGACCTGGCCGCCGGTGGTGCGCTTGGTGGTGTTGCCCGCCTTGTCGTAGCCGAAGGTGCTGGTCGCACCGTTGTCGGCACCGCCCGCGACCGACGTCTGCTGCACCGCGTGCGGCAGCCCGGTGTTCGGTTCGGGCTGGGTGTAGGTGGTGACGGCATCGGTCCCCGCGGAGGCCCCGGTGCCGTGGTCGGTCTGCTCGCTGCGGTTTCCGGCCAGGTCGTAACGGAAGCTCTGCCAGTACGCGTCCGGGCCACCGACGGTGCTCGTGGCGGGCGCCTTGGAGCAGTCGGTCGCCGCCGTCCACGCCTCGGTGAGCTGTCCGAGCGCGTTGTCGGTGAAGCACTGCGTGTCGGTGGACTTGGCCGCGTCCTGGCCGCTGGCGGTGCTGATCGAGGTGATGTTGCCGGCCGGGTCGTAGACGTAGGAGGTGTCGTCGATCCGCTGCGGTGCCAGGTCACGGTCGGTGGTCTGCTGGATGAGGCGGCCGGTGGACTCGTCGTACTGCTGCGACTGGTACACCTTCTTGCCGACCGTGCCCCCGAATTCGGTGCGCACCGGCCTGGAGAAGGCGTCGTACGTCGTGTTCGCGACCAGGACCACGCCGGCCCGGCTGGTGCGGATCGGCATGTCGTCGCTGTTGTAGTTGGTCGTGATCCGCTCGGACGGGACATTGCCCACGGCAGGTGTCAACGTCCAGTCCTGGAGACCGGTCTGGTCGTTGTAGCCGTAGGTCCAGGAGTAGGTGCCCGCCAGTCCGCCGGCCGCGGCCGGAATGGTCACCGAGGTGGAGGTCGGCTGGTAGCGGTCGTTGTAGCCGCCGGTCGCGGTGGTGTACTCGGCGCCGCCGACGAAACGGCTGCTGCTGGTCAACTGCCCCTTGGCAAGCGTGTCGTACGTCCAGGAAGCGAGCGTGGTGCCGCCCTGCTTCAGCGCGGTCTTCCTGCCGAGCTTGTCGTACTCCGTCGTCAGCGTGACGCCGCGGGCGTCGGTGCTGGTGACGGGACGGCCGTCGTTGTCGTAGCCGGTGGTGGACACTCCCTTGTCGGGGTCGTCCGCCTTCGTCTGCCGGCCGCGGTTGTCGAAGGTGTAGGACCACACGTTGCCGGCGGGGTCGGTGACCTTCACCGGCTCGTCGTACTTGCCGTAGGCGTACGTGGTGGTCTGCGATGCCGTCCGAGCCGTGTCGGTGTACTGCATGAGGGCTGTCTTGCGGCCGAGCGCGTCGGTGACGGTGGTGGTGGCCGTGCCGCCCTTCGGCGGGATCACCGTGGTGCGGTCGCCGTCGTAGGCCGTGGTCGTACGCCACTGCTCGTCACCGTACTTGACGGTGATCGCGTCGGTGATCCGCCCGCTGCCGTCGTAGACGTTCGAGGTGGCGTCGGGCACCTTGGTGTCGTCGCCGCTGACCAACGTGGCAGAGGGGGAGCCGGAGGCGTAGTAGGTGCCGTACGTCTTGCGGGTGAAGCCGCGAGTGTCGTAGAGCGTTTCGCTCACCAGCCGGTCCTGCGTGCCGGCGGCCGGCGTCTGCGTCTCGCGGGGGCGCAGCAGACCGTCGTAGAAGCTGTAGATGGTGCTGTAGGTGCCGTCCCTCTTGATCGCCTTGGTTGTGATTACATTCGCGGCGGTACGGGAGATGGAGTAGGCGTACTGGACCGATGGCTGAGTGGCGTGGGCGGCCTTGGCCCAGCCGGGCTTCCAGACACTCGTCAGTCGGCCGAGTCCGTCGTAGACGGCGTCGGTGCGCTTGCCGTTGGCGTCGGTCGAGCCGGTCACGACACCGCGTGTCGGGTCGTACTCGCTGGTGACGGTCTGGCCGAGCGCGTTGGTCTCGGTCGAGGACGTCGGCGCCGCGATGGTGGCAGGGGTGTAGGCGGTGGTCGTGCTGTGGCCGAGCGCGTCGGTCTCGGCCAGCTCACGGCCGTGCTGGTCGTAGGTGTGGGTGGCGGTGGTCAGGTAACCGGTGCCGGCCGCGTCCTGCTCGTCGACGCGGGTGATGTCGCCCTTGGTGGGCGCGGCGGTCAGGCTGGTGGCGCCGTCGTAATAGTGGCGCTCCACGGAGACCAGGTCCGCGGGCAACGACGGAGTCGTGCCACAGGGTTTGGCGACGGTCCGGACCTCGGCGATCAGCGTCAGAAGATTCGCCGCGGCGTTGGGCGCGTACGTCGTCGTCGCACATTCCTCGTCACCGGACTTGGCGGTGTCGCCGAGCCGGGATTCGGTGAGGACCTTTCCGTCCGCGTCATAGGTGCGCTCGGTCCTGGTCGTGCGCCAGCCGGTGCCGACCGCGGTCGCGGTGGATTCCGAGCCGTTGCCGGTGGCGTACGACGACAGCGCGGACAGGCCGGTGCGGCTCATCTTGGCGGTCGCCGGGCCGTGCCAGGGCTCGTAGCTGGTGGCGGTTAGCAGTTTGCCGCCGTCACCGTTGTACGTCATCTCCTCGCGGGTCATGCCGGCGTAGGAGCTGTGGTCGGTGTAGGCGGCGCCGTCGTGGGTCGTGACCTGGGCGCCGTCGATGCCCCGGAAGTAGCGGTATTCCTTGAGCGTCTTCGGGTCCGAGCCGGCGCCGGTGCGGACCTGGACCAGGCCGTAGCCTTTCCGTTCGCCGTAGGTGAGGTACTTGGCCTTGGTGAACTCGTCCTCGTCCTTGCCCCAGGCCATGCCGCCCACATAGCTGTAATCGGTCTCCTTAGCGGGTGCGCCGCCGGTGTTGTCCTGCTCAAGCACCTGCGCGACCGCATAGGTGTGGAACCAGTCCAGGTACGGCTCGTACTCGGCGCCGGGGGCCTGGGGCGGGGACCAGATAACCGGGTAGCAGCGGCGCGTGTTGGACGACGGGGACGGTACGTCGCCCGCCTTGCAGTCCCTGGCCGTGTAGGTGATACCCAGACTCGAGCCGGTCTCGCTGTCGATGCCGTAGACCCGGTAGCGGATCATCGGCGGTACCGGGTCGGGTGAGCCCCCGGTCGTGGCGCCCTCGACCCGGTTGTGGAGTTGCTGGCCGAGGAAGGTCACCCGGGGCAGCGCGGCATCGCCGGTACCGGTGTGGCCCGTGCGGGCGATCGAGGCCAGCCACAGAGCGGGCGAGGTGCCGTCGCCGGTGGCCGGGAACTGCTGGGTCAGGTCCCAGGTGTCCACAGGCTTGAAGGCGGTGCCGACCAGCACCGAGGTGTCGATCTTCGTCAACCGCTTGCGGGTCCAGAACGACGGCGAGTAGTTCCCGGTGCAGGTCGCGCCGGTCGCGCAGTACTGGTCGAAGGGCACGTCGGGCCAGTTCGCCGCGTGGGCCTTGTCGAACGTACCGCAGTCGGTCAGGCAGCGCTCGGCGACGGTGAAGTCGACCTTCGCCGCGGGCGTCGCGTAGAAGTTGCTGGAGCGCAGGCCGTACTCGATGCGCTTGAGGTAGCCGCCGCGGGTGTAGGGGGTGGACGTGGCGGCGCCGGTGTCCGGATTGACGTTGCGGCCGTAGGAGTTGGACTCCTTGGCCCAGTAGTACGTCATCGCGTCGCCGTGCGGGTCGACCACCGCGTCCAGATTCCATCGCCACGCCTGTTGGCACCAGGAGTCCGCGAAGGCGGTGGCGTGGCAGGGCTCGTCGGCCTGGTTGCCGTACACCGGCACGGTCCAGGTGGAGTTGGTCTCGTCCTTGCCGGTGGTCCAGCCCGCCGGGCGGTTGAGGCCGAAGTAGTAGACGGTCCCGTCCGGTGTGGTCACCTTCCAGTACTCACCGTCGTTGTCACCGTTGTTGTTCGTGGAGCTGGTGAGCTTTTCGGCCTTGGTGCCGTCGTCGCTCTCCAGGTGCCACTCGCCAGTGGTGTCGTCCTTGACCAGTGTGTTGCTGTGGCCGTTCAGGTTCAAAACGGCGTTGTCCTTCTTCCAGCACTGGTCACCGACCTGGGCGGTGGTGTTGCTGCCCGACGTGTCGTCAGCGCAGGACACGTACTGCCGCTCGATGTAGCCGGGGTCCATCGACCAGCCGTCGCCGATCCAGTTCGCCTGGTTATTGGTGGCCGCGGTCCGGCCATCGACCGACTGGGAGGCGTAACCGAGCGAAAGGTCCGGCTGCACACCGCCGGCCGCCTCGGGGGTGTCGATGCCATACGTCCAGGAGAAGCCGCCGTTGCTGCCGCCCGCCGACCAGGACGCGGACGCGGCCAGCGACGTCGCCTTGAAGTCACCGGCGGCACCGGCCGCCGAAGCGGTCACGGCCAGCAGCACGGTGCCGTCGGTGGCGCTCAGGCCGGTCACGGAACGCGCGGCCGGCTGCGCCTTGCCGACGGGTGCGGTCTGCGTACCGGCGGTGGAGGCCGTCGCGGCCGTCAGGTCCACGGCCGCCGCCAGCGTTCCGGCCTTGGTGTCGTTGTCCGTCGTCAGAGCCTCGCCGGCGGTGCACGCAGGGGCCGTCGGGGAGGTCAGCGCGCAGGAGGGCAGCTTGCGCAGCTGCAGCCGGGACGCCCAGTCACCGCCGTAGGCACTGCGGAAGCCGGAGTAGTCGACCTGGACGTCGACTGCGCCCTTGGCGCCCTGAGCGGGCTTGACCGCGATCACGACGCCGTCGATGCCGAGCTGCTTAGCGGTGTCCTGGCCGAGCACCTGCACCTGTGCCTGCTGTGGGCCGGGGTCGGTGGCTCCCTCGGCCGTGTGTGTTCGGGCCGCGCTCTGCCGGAGGCGTACCGGGAGCGAACCGGCCGCCTTACGGGCCGTGCCCGCCGCGGGTATCGCCGCCGTCGCGGTCCCGGCCGCGGGCCAGGTCACCTTCGGCGCACCCTTCCAGGCGTGCTGCGCGGCCTCGTCGGTACGCGCCTTCGGCTTCGCCCCGACCGGTGTGGCCGGAACCGGGTGCGGCTTGGACAACTTGAGCAGGCTCAGTTCGGCAGCGGCCGCCACAGGACCGGCCAGCAATCCGAGCAGCAGATACACGACGAGCGAAAGACTCACGGCATAGACCGCTCTTTGCCGACGTGTCCTGGCCCGTGCGGGACTCCGCTGAAAATGGGTCCGCAAAACGGACACTTTACCCCCCCCAAGGGCTCACGCAGCGTTGACGATTCGGCTGACATTAGCACCCGCAAAGAGCCGCCAAAGAATCAGGCCGACCGCGAATTCTTCGCTTCGATTCCCATAGCACAAGAATTTGAATATTTGACAGGCTTCACCGCTTACCGGCGTTAATGGACGCCTATGCCCAACTTGCTCCGCCATCGTGAGCTGCACAGATGACCAGAAGGACTCCACGGGCGGTCCGGACTGGCTTGATCCATGTGCATACTCAATGCACGCGCAGACCCGCCTCCGAACGCGGGCGACCGCGCGGTTTTCTCCGATGCCACACGACGATCCGTGCTTCACGTGGCAACTGAAAGGATCCTGGTTTGAAGTATCGAAGGGGAGCGATGCGCACAGGAAGGTGGCGAATTCCACTCGCCGCTCTCGTGGTGGCCGCCGTGCTGTCTCCGGCGGCAACTGCCCTACCCGCTCAGGCAATTGACAGCACGTCATCCACGGCCACCGGGGGGACCGGGACGACCGATGAGGTGTCCGAGGCCGTCGCCCGTGCCGCCGAGACCGGGCAGCGGGCCGAGGTGCTCTCGGAACGCACCGAGACGGCACAGCTGTTCGCCAATCCGGACGGGACGTTCACGCGCGACCAGTACGCGACCGAGCAGCGCGTCCGTCAGGGCAACAAGCTGGTCGACATCGACACGACGCTGCACCGCGGTACGGACGGCCGGATCGCGCCCGCGGCGACCGCAGTCGGTCTGGAGTTCTCCGGCGGCGGCACCGCTCCGCTGGCCACCATCACCCGGGACGGCCGCAGCATGTCGCTGTCCTGGCCCACGGCCCTGCCCGCGCCAACGGTCAACGGCGACAGCGCCACGTACCCGGAGGTGCTGCCGGGCGTGGACCTGAAGGTGCGTGCCGGGACATCGGGCTTCGGCGAGCTGCTCGTGGTCAAGTCGGCGGATGCGGCGGCCGATCCGGCGCTGAAGACGCTCAGACTCAAGCTGGCCTCCGACGGCGTCGACGTCAGCACCGACGCCACCGGCAATCTGCGGGCGGTCAACCCTGCAGGGCAGGAGGTCTTCACCGCGCCCGTCCCGCGCATGTGGGACAGCACCACCGCACCGGCGGCCGCGCCCTCGGCCGGACAGCGGTCCCGGCTCGCCGCGTCTGCGCAGGACACGCCCGGACCCGCCGTCCCCACCGACGAGTTCGAGCCCGGCCACGGCTCGCAGCAGGCGGCCGTCCCGATCGACGTCACGTCCTCCACGGTGACGTTGACGCCCGACCAGTCCCTGCTGACCGGCGACGACGTCACGTACCCCGTCTACATCGACCCCACGATCGGCGGCTCCAAAGAGGCGTGGACGATCGCGTACAAGAAGTACCCGACGGGCACGTTCTACAACGGTGCCGGCTGGGGCGGCAGCGGTTCCTCCACCGGCGACGCCCGGGTCGGCTACGAGAACGAGACCAACGGCCTGGCCCGCTCGTTCTTCCGGATGGACTCCAACAACCTCTGGAACACCAACAAGGCGATCACCAAGTCCACCTTCCGGATCAAGAACTCGTGGTCATGGTCGTGCAACGACGCGAAGGCGGAGACGTGGCTGACGGGATCGATCTCCTCGTCGACCAGCTGGAACAACCAGCCGTCGTGGTCCACCAAGCTGTCCACCAGCACGGACTCCCACGGCTACAACTCCTCCTGCCCCGCCGGCAATCTCGCCTACGACGTCACCGCCGCGGCCAAGGAAGCCGCCACCAAGCACTGGCCGAACATCACGCTCGGCATGCGGGCCACGAGTGAGACCGACGTGTACGCGTGGAAGAAGTTCACGGCGAGCACCGCGGTGCTCTCCACCGACTACAACACCTACCCCGGCAAGCCGTCCGGCCTCTACACCAACCCGTCCTCCGGCAACGACTGCGGGGCCAACAGCACGTACACGACCATCGGCAACACCGATGTGACGCTCGGCGGCACCTTCTCCGACCCTGACGGAGGCACCATCAAGGCGCACTTCAACCTGTGGCCCACCGGTCACGGCGGCGCCACCAACGAGGTCAACACGACGGTCAGCGTGACCTCGGGCAAGAGCGCCAGGCTCCTCATCCCCAAGGCCACCCTGACCAAGCTGCTCAAGGACGACGGCATCACCGGGGCGGGCAACTTCAGCTGGCGCGCCAGCGCCGAGGACAGTTCGCTGAGCGGACCGTGGAGCACCAACTGCCACTTCACGTTCGACGCCGCCCGGCCCAGCAACCCGCCCAGTGCGGACTCCCAGCAATTTCCCGAAGCCGTGGACGGCTGGCCTGCCACCACCGGCCGGTCCCGCACCGAAGGCACCTTCACCCTCAGCAGCGGTGGGATCGCGGACGTCGCCAGTTACGAGTACTGGACCGACTGGGACCCGACGGTCCGCAACGCCGCACCCAAGACCGCGGGCGGCTCGGTCGACATCAAGCTGACACCGCCCGCCGCCGGCGCCCACACGCTGGCCGTGCGCAGCCTGGACAAGGGCGGCAACAGGTCGGACACCTTCTCCTACCGCTTCTACGCCAACGGCCCGGCCACCCCGGACAAGGCAGGCGACCTCAACGGCGACGGCACCTCCGACATGTACGGCGTCACCACCGACGGCGATCTGCGCTTCTACGCGGGCCAGGGCAGCGGCTTCCTCGCCCCGTACACCGCCGGAGGGGCCACCGACTTCAACGGCGCCTCCATCACCCACCGCGGTGACTGGACCGCCGACGGCTACGAGGACCTCGTCGCTCTCCTTCCCGGTACCGACGGAAAGTCGCTGGAGGTCTTCCCCAACAACGGATTCGGCTACGCCTGCACCGCCAGGGACGAACAGGCCGACGGACAGTCCCAGTCCTGCCTCTACGACGAACAGCAGCTCAGCGTCTACGACCCGGCCAACGACCACTTCTCCGACGCCGACCAGATCCTCGCGATCGGCGACGTCGACGGCGGGCTGGACACCGACGGCGACGGCACCATCGACGTGCCTCCGCACACCGACCTGCTCGTGAAGGAAGGCGACCTGCTCTGGCTCTACTTCGGGTCCGACTCCTTCTACCTCGACGAGACCACTCCGCCCGTCCTGGTCGGCAACGGCAGCTGGTCCGGCTTCGACCTGACCGCGCCCGGGGACCGTGTCGGCGACGGCCACGTCGACCTCGTCGCCCGCAGCAAGGCCAACGGTGACCTGCGGTTCTACAACGGCACCGGAACGAACGGCGACGGGCTCGGTTCGGCTCCGACCGTGATCGGCACCAACTGGACGCCGGCCAACCGCCCGCTGCTCACCGCGGCCCCGGACGCCGACGGGGACGGCAAGCCCGACGTCTGGTCCTCCGGAGGAGACGGCAAGCTCTACTTCTACTCCGGCATCCAGGGCTCCGGCACCGCGGTCGGCACCGCCGGCTGGAACGGCTTCCAGCAAATCGCCTGACCCGAAGTCCGCACTCCTTTCGCGGCGGGCCGCACCGCGGCCCGCCCCTCCACCTCAAGGAATCGCACGTGAAGCACGTCTCTCACCGACGCGTAGCGGCTGCGGCCGCCGTGGCTCTGGCTGCGGGCACCGCCGTGAGCCTTCCGCCCGTCGCCGCGGCGGACGCACCGCCTTCCGGACCGGCGATCGCCGTCGGTGACGCGCACATCGCCATGTACGGAGAGCCGGGCGATCTGGACGTCACCGTGACCGCACCTCCGGCCGCGGATGCCTACATACGCCTGGACCTGCAGGACTCCGGGCTCGATCAGCTCCGCGTCACCGACGACACGGGCAACGCCGTACCCGTGGTGCGGCGGCCCGGCCTCGCGGCGACCGTCACGATCGGCGACACCGACAGCGATCACAACGGCATTCCCGGCGCACCGCTCCAAGCGGGAACGGTGCATCTCCACGTGTCGGCCGGATACCCGATCGCGGAGGCGATCCCGGTGACCGGCTCCATCATCGCCGGCTCCGACGGCAAGGTCGTCGCACACAGCACGATCGCCACCAACGGCGGCATCTTCATCGCCCAACCCCACCTCTCGGCCTCCTGGACGTCCGCGAGCGGCACGCAGGTGCCGTGGGGAGCCGCCGTCCCGATCGCGACCGGCGACACCCGGGCGACGACGGCAACCGTACGGACACGACGGGTTGGTACGGCTCCGGCCGCCTCGTCGACGCGATGGACACTGCCTGCCGACGCGATCACCGCCGCCGGATACACTGCCCGGCAACTCGCGGCCGGACTGCACGTCGCCTACGCCACCGACGGCACAGCCTTCCGCACCGCCTCCTGGAGCATCACCGACGACGGATCCCTCACGCTGCAACTGCCGGCCCATCAGTGGGACGCCACGGCGGACGGCGAGCTTCTGGAGCGCCTGGAAGTCACCAGTGACTGGGGGCTGCCCGCCGGTACGCTCGACGGCCGTCTTGAGACCATCGGCGCCGACGGCCGCCCCTACGACAGTGCGGCCACCCGCCTGACGCTGACGGCCGACACGGTCCCCGCCGGCCACCGCGCCGCCTTCTACGGCCGTGACAGCGCCGGGACCCTGTGGCAGTACCAGGCCACTCCCGACCCGGCCGCTCCCGGCAAGCTCGGGCCCAGGACGCGGGTCGGCCCCGGCTGGAACACCTACACCACGATCGCCCCGCTTGGCTCGCTGACCGCGGCCGGTACCGGAGACCTGGTGGCACGCGACCACGACGGCGTGCTCTGGTACTACCGGGGCACCGGCAAGTCCGGCGGCCCGTTCTCGGCACGCACGCGCGTCGGCTCCGGCTGGAACACCTACACCACCATCGTCGGCGCGGGAGACGTCAACGGCGACGGACACCCCGACCTCATCGCCCGCGACCACAACGGAACCCTCTGGTACTACCGCAGCACGGGCGATGCCAAGGCGCCCTTCGCACGCCGGACCCTGGTCGGACCCGGCTGGAACACCTACACCACCATCGTCGGCGCAGGTGACGTCAACGGCGACGGACACCCCGACCTCATCGCCCGCGACCACAACGGAACCCTCTGGTACTACGGCGGCACCGGCAGGACCACGGATCCGTACACGCGCCGCACGCAGGTCGGTCCCGGCTGGAACACCTACAGCCGCATCGTCGGCGTCGGCGACATGACCGGCGACGGACACCCCGATCTGCTGGCCGCCGATTCCGCAGGGAAACTCTGGTACTACCGCGGCACCGGCGACCCCAAGGCGCCCTACGCGCGCCGGGTCCAGGTCGGCACCGGCTGGAACATGTACTCCGTCCTGCTCTGACCGCGTCGTCGAACCGGACCTCGTACCCGTGGGTTCCTCTTGGCGTCCTGACAAGGACGCCAAGAGGAACCTGCCGACCGGATCCTTGCTTGGGCTCCCGCCCCGCAAGAAGGCCCTCGTCGGTCAGCATGGCACGCGCCACGTTCATTCATCGCGCCTCACGCCGATGGCCTCATGCCGAGACCGTCGGCAGCGTTGCGCAGTCCCTCAGCTACGTACTGGAGATCTTCACTGCCCACAGCGCTCACCATTGCCGTCGCCACACCCGACCAGGCGGATGGGCAACGGGCGGATGTGCTCGCGGTTCGTCATCATGATTGCGGCCGTGTGCGCGGGCGCTAGTACATCCGCGCATCCACGATTCACCGTTGAATCTCATGCATAGCGGCTGCGATGAGCTGGTTGGCCTCTTGCTGGTAGCCCTGGAGCGGTTTGGCGTAGACGCGGTAGAGAACGGTGTGGCTGTGCCCGGCACGCCGGGCGGCTTCGGCGGGTGGGATCCCGGCGGTGATCCACGAAGAGATGCCCGCGTGGCGTAGGCAGTAGTGGACCTCGGCAAAAAGGCTTTCTACATCCTGTGCGTGCAGTGTGTCCTGTCAGGCGTCTTGCCAGATGCCGCAGTATTCGGTGGAGCGGACGCGTCCGCCGCGTGCTGCGCGGAAGAGTCTGCCGTCGGGTGCGGTGCCGCAGCGCTTTTGACGTCCGGCAGGAGTCCGGCGTCAAGGAGGCCGGCGTCGGCGCTGACGCCGGACCTGGGGAAGGGCCGGGCCGCGGCGGCCGCCGGGTGCGGAGGCCGGCCGCAGGAACTCCAGGGGCCGCCGGCCGCGGGGCGGACCTGGCCGGCGGCGTCGGCGGCGGCGGGGTCCTGCCGGCCGTGCGGCCCCGCTCGTCACCGGCCGGCTGACAGCTGCCGCCCGGGCGGTGTGCTACTCGTGTGCGAGCGTCATCGTTTCGGGGCCCTTGCCGGCGGTGTCGGCGCAGCGGAAGTGTCCTTCGCTCTGCTGTTCGCCGGCGGCCAGGGCCAGGCAGAGGCCCAGGGCGAGCTGGCCCTAGAAGTCCGGGTGCAGGCTCTCCTGGCGCTCGCCCTGTGCGAGCCCGGTGACCAGGAAGCGGACCCACTCACTGGCGGCGGGGGCGGGCGGTTCGCCCGCGGTCGCCTGGCGGGCCTGGTCGGCACAGACCTCCCTGCCCTGGAAGGCCGCTGACAGGTCGAGGAATTCGGTGTGCCGCGCGGTGGCCACCTGTGCGAGTTCCGCGGTCATCTCGGGCACCAGGGTGTCGTGCGCCCAGTCGAGGTCGGTGTCGGAGAACGGGCAGCCGCCCGTGGTGAAGCGCTTGTAGCCCCTGGCCGGGTACCGGTTCCGGGCGGCGTCGGGCAGCGGGGAGGGGTAGGACTGCAGGACGAGCCGGTAGGAGCCGTCCTGCTGTCCCGCCTGGCGCATCACCGCACGGATGCTGTCCACGGCTCTGCCGGCCTCCTCGCGCATCCGGGCGAAGCGGCCTTCCACCGCCTTCTGCTGGGCGGCGGCGCAGGTGTGGCTGCTGCCCGGCTTCAGGAACTCCTTGGCGCACGCGAGGATGACGTCCGAGAAGCCGATGTCGTTGCCGCCGACGGACAACGCGATCAGCCTCACCCGGTGCCCGGCGGCCACCGCGCGCAACTGGTCCGCCTGCGGCTCCTCGCCCTTGAACCGCTCTCCGCCGTCCCCCTTCGCGTACACGGCCCTGGCCAGGGCGCCGGAGCAGGCGAGGTTGACGCGTTCGGGGGCGCCGTCGGTGAACGGCGCATTGTCGATCTCCGCCGAGTCGGAACGGTTGCAGTGGTCGGCGTAGCTTGCCCCGTACACCAGCGCGGGCAGGTAGGCCCCGTTCCGGTAGGCCCGGTCGGTGCCGTTCCGGCTGCCGGTCACCGCGGTGCTGTTGCCCTGCCAGCGCCCCGCCTCACCCGAGATGAAGCTGTCACCCATCGAGCCCACGAGACCCCGGTCCCCGGCCGTCCCCGGCGCTGTCCCGGCGTGCGCCGGTGCGAGGCCAGCCCCGGCCGTCATCGCGCAGACGGCCGCGGCCAGGCCCACCGTTGTGACTGTTCGTGTGCGTCGTGTCATACGCCGACAGGTACGTCCCGCCCCGCCCCCCCCCGGAGACAACACGCCGCGCCCGTGCGGGCCCGGCAGCCGATGGCCCACACGGGCTGGCTGCTGGAAGCCGAGCCCGACGGAACCGATGCCTGTGGACTGTGCCTCAGGGTCCGCCGCGCGGCGGACCGCGGACCCCTGAAGCAGACCTCCCGGAAGCCCCCGGAGGCGATGCGCCGAAGCCGCCGCCCCGCGGCACCCCGCAGGCCCGCGCGCACCGGGCGGCCCAGGTTCCCGGGGGGCAGGCGGCCGGCGATCCGGCGGATCGACCCGCCGCCCGACGACGCGGCCATCTTCACCCCGCGCTGTCGCCCCGTCCCGGCGCACCTCGCACACCCGGCGCACGGCGACATCCTTGCCGCGGGGCGCCCACGACACAGGGGCAGCCGCATACCGGACACAGCCCGGAGCAGGACAGCAGCCCACCGCGAGCCGCGTACCAGACATGGCCCGAACAAGCAGGGCACGGCAGGCCGTCCGCGCCCGCACCCCCGCGCGTCGGTGACGGCGGCGCGGCAGCAGAAACTCGACGAAGTTCGGCAAGGGAGCGGCGCAGACCGCTGGGGTCGCGGCCCAGGAGGAAGGCCGCACGGGTGACCGGCCTGCCGCCTCCGGGCGGCCAGAGCGACCACGCGCAGCACGAGGCAGACCCCGCACCCCGCATCACACCAGCCTGCCCCGCCCCCGGGAACACAGGGGGCGGGGCAGGCACGACAGTCAGGAAGAGACGGGGTGGCCTCCGTCGCCTTCGATGACGGTGCGTCCCGCTTCCCCCGCACCGGGCTCTTCAACGATGGTCACGTCCACCGCGCCGTCACCGGTCGTGTCGAACTGGTAGAGGTCGGGCTTGCCGTCACCGGTGGTGTCGGTCATCCATACGTCGGGTTTTCCGTCACCGTTGGTGTCGACGCTGAGGAGGAGGTGGTCTTCGGCGGGTGTTCCAGTCGTCTCATCGGCCATAGCGGCCGGATGCCCCCGCACCTGACCCCCAAACCGCTGGCGAACCCCCGGGAAACCACGGGGAAGGACGCACCGCAGGACTCCGTCACCCTCCACGGCAGCAACGTCAACCCGGTGGACGGCAAGATCCGCTCCGGCACCATCGAAACGGTCTACCCACCACGCTGCCCCCTGCGCCCCGCGGGGAGATCGCCAGCGTGGCCGACGCCGCCGGGCAGGACGTCCACACCCTCAGGACCCGCGACGAGGCCCTCGGGCCGGTCTGACACCGGCACCCACGCCCAGCACGCCCTGGCACCCCAAGCCCGCCGGCCAACAACTCCGCGCACAGCCCCAGACGATCCGCCGACAAAGGGCACCCGCCCCGCACTGCAGAACCCGACAAGGAACGCACAACGGCCACACAGCGGACAGCGGCCGGGCGCGCATACCATGCCCCGGCCACCAGCCAGCCGGGATCCGCCTTGGGAAGCGGCCGGCCACTCGGGGTGTCGGGCCTGCAGGCACCGTCGTTCCTGCTGGAGGGTCACGCGGGCACCGGACAGCGCCGCCGCCTTGGCCCCGAGTCGTTCGACGGACAGTGCCCCGTGCACACCCAGTTCGGCACGCAACGACTCCCAGAGCAGATACACCGCGCCGGACGACGACCCCGCGAACCACCCTTCCCTCGGACAAACCGCGCCTCCGCACAGCAGACAGCCCCCCCTCCCAAGAGATTCAGCCGCAGGCACCGGACGAGGCGACAGACTCAACTCCCGGCATTGGGGACCGCATTGTGTCTGGCCACGAGGGGGCGCCCTGTGTGTGTTCGATCGCGGTGGACTTCTTCGCGGAGTCGGCTCAGGTCGGTCAGCGGCGCACCTGATAGCGCAGGTGAAGGACGCGGTTGCCCTGGATTACCACGTCAGGGTCTTCCAACAGGTGCTGCGCGGGGGCCGAACCGAAGTAGCGCTTGCCGGAGCCGAACACGACGGGTACGACGTCCATGCGGACCTCGTCGACCAGGCCGGCGGCGAGCACCTGGCCACCGACGTCGCCGGCGGCGACCTCGACCAGGCGGTCACCCGCGAGCTCCTGTGCCTTGGCCACGGCTGCCTCGACGCCACCGACGAAGTGGAAGGGCGCCTCGGGGTCCCAACCCTCGGGCGTCGGCCGGTGGGTCACGACGACCATGTGGTCGATCCCGCTCGGCGGCTTCCCGTCCCAGCCGTCCGTCAGGTCGAAGACGTGGCGGCCGACGACGGTGACTCCGATCTGGTCCCAGTACGGCCGGATGTAGTCGTAGGACGCCTGCGACACCGTCAGCACGCCGCTCTCGTCCAGCGGGACGTCACCGCTGGACAGCCAGTCGAACAACGTCCGGGCTGGTCTTTGTCGTCGGCGACGAAGCCGTCCACCGACACCGAGCTGTACATGACCACCTTGCCCACGGGGCTCTCCTCTGCTGTTGGGGTGCCGCAAAATTAGCGTGTCGTGAACTGTCGCCTCCGGGCTCGCCGTGCCTTGATCCCGGTCAATCCACAGCCAGGAAGCCCGACCTGCGGCGGCCCACACTCGCCGTACGCTTGTTGTTCAACCTTCGCGTGGCTCTCGGCGGGGATGGCAGGGGGTCGCACACGAGGCGTCGAATCGGGGTGCGCTAGCTCCGTGGGCAGTTGCATACTCACCGCATGGCCTCGTCCTCCGGTCGGTTCCGAGATCCGCGCAGCACCAAGTACGACTTCCTTAGCTCGATCATGGTGCGATGCCCTGGCTGCGCGAAAGCCGCCCTTGTCATTCCAGCGGCCGACAGCTCTGGCTGCGGAGGTCGGACCCTGTTCAGGCCGAGGCGTCTGGTCTGCCGTAGCTGCGGCTTGTCACGGCTGTGGAACGGCCGTGCTGTCGCCCTCTCCCGAGGCACCGCCGCGCCAGCGACGGATCCATACTTCGGCGTGCCGTTGTGGCTCCAAATTGAGACTCGACACGGGTGGTTGTGGGCCTACGACCTGGAACACCTCGACTTGCTGCGGCGCTTCGTCCAAGCGTCGCTGCGCGAACGAGCGCCCTGGTACGACACCGGGAAGAAGATGACGTTGGTCGCCCGTCTGCCACCGTGGATCAAGCGCGCGAAGAATCGGGACGAGATCCTGCGCGGCATCGCTCGAATCCGCGCATCACTGGTCTGTGCCTGACTGTCTCCTGCCAGCGCCAGGAGCGTTTCCACCTTTTCCGGAAAGCGGCGCAGTCTTGGTGTGATCATGTGCGTTGTCGATCATGCCAAGGCCGCGAGGTGAGGCTGCTGCACGACGCTGTCCGCGTCGAGTCCCTGGCTGGGTTGTCCCGGTTCCGGACGGACTTCCAGGACTGCCTGACCCCCCCGTGCCGACGCGCTGTTCGACCTGGCCGACGCGGTGCTGTGCACCGACGGGCCGGTGCGGTCGCTGATCGATCTCGCCCTGGCGCCGGAGCATCGCCGGGGTCACGCTTCCCTCTACGCCGGGCTGAACCGCGGCGGGCTCGATGTCGCCCGGCTGCGGGCTCTGGCCGGGGTGCCGTTGCCGCGAGCGGCCGGCGGGCGGCTGGTCCTGGCCGTCGACGTTTGACCGTGGCTGCGGCCGGACGCCGGCACCGTGCCGGACCGCTCGTTCTGCCACACCTACGGCCGCGGCGGCGCGAAGCATCAGATGATGCCCGGTTGGCCGTACTCGGTCATCGTCGCGCTGGAGACCGGCCGCACCTCCTGGTCCGCCCCCCCTGGACGCGGTCCGTCTCACCCCCCGGCGTCGACCTTGCCGCCACTACCGCCGCCCAGGTCCGTGAGGTCATCGATCGCCTCATCGCCGCAGGTCAGTCGGGTGAAGGGGATCCGGACATCCTGATCGTTCCGGACGCCGGCTAGACGCGCCGCGCATCGCCTACCCGCTGTCCGGTCTGCCGGTCGAGGTCCTGGGCCGACCCCGTTCGGACCGGGTGATGCGTCGGCCGGCACCCTCGTGGGAGGAGTTCTACCGGGCACACCCGAAGGGCGACCGGCTGCCCAAGCACGGCGGGGAGTTCGTCTTCGGCGACCCCGCCACCTGGGGCCAGAAGTAGGCCGTCACCGACACCCGGCACCACGGCACGGCAGCCGCCCAGGCGTGGGACCGGCTGCACCCCAGGCTGACCCAGTGGGCCGCATGGCTCGCCGCGCCACGACGTGGGACGAGTCCTCACCGGCAGCGAGGCATACCAACGACCGGCCCACCACAAGGTCGGCACCAAACCCCGGCGAACTGGTTAAAAAACAAGGTAGGAGCCCGTTGCTGAGCCGGTCATGACATAGCGCGGTGCGTCAGCCTTCGGTGGCCTCGGTTAGCGGCCGCCGGAGCGATCAAGATGGTGAAGGAGCAGGGCGAGTGACTGCTGCGGGTCCTGTCCGGCGGTGTCGATGACGAGGTGTTCGCGGTTCCACGGCTCGTAGTCGCGGTTGAGGACCTGCTGCCAGTCGGGCAGGGGCAGGTCGGGGATGTCGATCGATCGTGTGGTCACGCGCTCGCGGTGCTCGGCAGGGTCCGAGCAGATGACTTCCACTTCGACGACGGGGACAGCCACCCGGGTCCCCGCGCTCTGCCAGCTGTCGCGGGTGACCGCCATGGGGTTCACGGATTCCGCGATCACGGTCAGTCCTTGCCGGAGATGTTCCTCGGCCAGGGCGTATCCGATGACGTAGCCCGCCGGTCCGACGGGGTGCTGTGCCAGCCCCGAGCGGACGATGGCCTGTTCGATGGTGTCGATACGCAGGTGGACCGCGCCGATGCGCGCCGCAGCCAGCCGGGCCAGGGTGGTCTTGCCGGTGCCGGGGAGTCCGCCGATCACAATGAGCATGCCCCCATCCTGCCGGAGCCGGAAAGCCACGAAGCAGGCGGTGCCGTGGGAGCGCTGGTGCCGGTCCGGGACGCTGGCCCGACCCGTCGCTGCCGAGCCTCTCCTCCTCGCGGGCGACCTGCCGGGCGACGAGGTCACGGTCGGCGTACGGGGTGACGGCGGCGAGTGCCAGGCCCCGGAGTCCGGCCCCTGGCACTCGGTGAGATCCGGGCGGGCGACGCTGCCGCGCCCACCGGGGAAACGGGCCCCTGTTACGTGGGCCGGACCGTGTGTACGCCCCCGGCCATCCGGGTGCACTTACCGTTGTTGCCCGGCCCTCCCGGACCCAGATGTCGCGGACGCTGAAGGCATAGCTGAAGGACTTGTCCAGGGTGTGGCCGGCCCCCGCGACGTACACCCACTCATCCCGGGTCCCACCGTCGGCATACGTGGCGCGGAACTGCACGCAGGCCCCCTTGCCCTCGCCCTCGGCGTCCTCAACGGTGACGCCGATCTGGACCCTGCCGCTGCCCAGCGGTGCATCCCTCCCCGTGCGTGCAGGCCCCCGCGATGTCCCCGGCCGTGCCGGTGCTGCCCCAACTCCCGCAGCCCGCGGCGGAAGCGCTCTGTGCGGGACCCACGATGAACGCCCCGCACACCGGAGCGAGCGCGCCGATCGACGCCGACGCGGCCTTGAACATCAGTGCTGTCATGCCCCTTTTCTCCATCAGGAGAATGCTGTCCCGGGGTCGTGGCGGCGCAGGGCGGACCGCACCGCCCGGCTCTCTGACACACTCACCGGCCGCCCCACCCCCTGACCCGCACAGATACCGCCCCGCATCACGAAGCCACGGGACGCCGCACAGACCACCAGCCACCGCGAATCAAATACACGACAACAACCACCACCAGGACCCACCCCACAGCAGCCTCAGCACGCCGGGACCGGCTGGGTGAGATTCACCGGATTGCCGTCAGGATCCGAGATGTGGGCGACACGTTGTCCCCACGGCATGTCGGTGGGGCCGCCGCGGACCGAGCCGCCCAGCGCCTCCACCCGCCCGAGCGTCTCCTCGACGTCGGCGACACCGATGCTGAGCAGGATCCGCGGCGCCGCAGGTGTACCCGGGTCCGCCTTGGCCACCAGCCCGAGGTCGGTGTCGCCGATGCGCAAGCCGAGGTAGAAGGCCGGGCCTTCCGCCGGCTCCCGGAAGATCTCCTCAGCGCCGAACAACTGCGTATAGAAGCCGAGCAGAACGTCCTGGTTCGCGGTCACGATCACGGGCTGGATGGTGGACATGGCACTCCTGTCGAGAACGGTCGTGTCGCTGGGTAGACCGTTCGGCGACGGCGAACTCATCGGACCCAGCACGCGGGCACCCGGACCGGCACCGGGCGCCCACGCACTGCATTCCCCTACCGCCCCGCGCCGCCGCCGGGCAGGACCGGGCGGCCCCCCAGCCAGACACGGGACGGGGACAGGGACGCGTCCAGCTCCACCAAGTCCGCCCGCAGGCCCGGGCGCAGGGCGCCGCGGTCGGACAGGCCCAGCAGCCGGGCCGGGGTGGTGGACGACATGCGGACGGCGTCCGCGAGCGGCAGACCCACCGTAGTGACCGAGCGGCCGAACGCACGGGACACGAAGAGCGTCGAACCCGCGAGAGTGTCCGTGCCGCACAGCCGGGCCGCGCCTCCCGACACCGTCACCTCACGGTCCGCGAAACGGTACGTGCCGTCGCCCATGCCCGCCGCCGGCATCGCGTCGCTGACCAGGAGCAGGCGGTCGGCGCCTGCCGTGCGGTGGGCCAGGCGCACCGTGTCGTCGGCCAGGTGGTGGCCGTCGACGATCAGCTCGCAGGACAGCCGGGGGTCCAGGAGCGCCGCCGCGACGGGGCCCGGTTGCCGGTGGTCCAGCGGGGGCATCGCGTTGAACAAATGGGTCACCGAGCGGGCGCCCGCACCGGCCGCCCGCGCGAAGACCGCCGCGGACGCTTCGGTGTGGCCGAGGCTGATCACGAGACGATCGGCGTACTCCCTGATCAGCTCCAGCGCACCGGGCAGTTCCGGAGCCACCGTCATCGACACCGCATGGCCCCCGGCCGCGGTCAGCAGCCGCTCGACCACCGCACGGTCCGGCGCCCGCAGCGCGTCCGGGCTCTGCGCGCCGCGGCGGCCCGGCGACAGGAACGGGCCCTCGAAATGGATGCCCACCACGTTGGGCGCGGATCCGTCGTCGATGACCGAGGCGACCGCGCGCGCCGCCGCCTCCATCGCGGGCAGGGCGAGGCTGGCCACCGACGCGAGCATCGACGTGGTGCCGCGGGCTAGGTGCCCGGCCGCGGCGATCCGTACGTCGTCGGCGTTGCCGGTGTAGACCGAACGGCCCGCCCCGCCGTGACAGTGCGGATCGACGAACCCCGGCACGACCAGCCGCCCCCGCAGATCCACCACCGGCTCCGGCACCGGGGGCGGACCGCCCTCGCCCATGGCATGGATCAGACCGTCGCGGACCAGCAGCCACCCCGGTGTCACACCGCCGTCGGCCCGCACGAAGCGCCCGCCGGTCAGCACCTGCCCGCCGCCGGTCACCCGGCAGCCAGCAGCACGTCCACCGCAGCCCGCGCACACACCCCGGAGGCGCCGAACGTCCGCACCCAGCCGCGGAATCCGCCGAAGTCGTCGCCCGGCACGCCCATGTCGACCACGACGCACTCCGGCCACCGGGCCAGGACCTCGTCCAGGACCGGCCGCTGCCAGGGGAAGCGGTGCGGGCTGCGGACCAGCAGCACGACGTCGGCGTCCGGCCCGAACTCGTCCAGGTACAGGCCGATCTCGGCCCTGATCACTCCCTCCGCGTTGTACGTGTCACCGGCCACCGCCACCGACTCCACCTCAAGACCCGCCGCCCGCAACGGCTCCGCGATCCCCCACGACGCACCGCCCTGAGCGGGCGAATGCGTCGGGTCCAGCCGGACCACCATCACCTTCCGGCCGCGCAGCACCGGGTCGCCGTGGACCTCGACCACCTCGCGCGCCAGCCGCGCGCCCACCGCGTCGTCGTGCACGGCGCCGGTCGCCCTGGGGCGCGTGCCGAGCTTGGCGATACGGGCGTTGGCCTCGCGCAGCCGCTCCTCCGGGAGCCTGCCGTCCTCGACCGCCGCGACCAGGGCCGCGGCTGCCGCGTCCACGTCGTCGCCGAACGCCCACGCGCCCAGGCACAGCGCGTCCGCGCCCGCCGCGATCGCCCGGACCGACGCCTCCGGCAGCCCCGCCACATCGCTGATGCCGCGCATCTCCAGCGCGTCGGTGATCACGACCCCGTCGTACCCGAGCTCACCGCGCAGCAGACCCGTCAGAACCGCCGGGCTGATCGTGGCGGGCACCGTGTCGAGCTGCGTCAGCAGCACGTGGGAGACCATGATGCTGTCGACGCCCGCCGCGATCGCCGCTCGGAACGGGTCCAGATAGTGGTCGACCAGCTCCTGGCGGGAGAGGTCGACGGTGGGCGTGCCCAGGTGGGCGTCGGTGGAGCTCAGCCCGTGGCCGGGGAAGTGTTTGGCGCACGCGCTCACCCCCGCCGCCTGGAGACCCTCCACCCACGCGGCGGCGTGCCGGGCCACCAGAGTCCGGTCCGCGCCGAAACAGCGGATGCCGTTCGGGCTCAGGGGATTGACCGCCGTGTCGACGGCGGGCGCCAGGTCCCAGTCGATGCCGGCCGCCACCAGCGACAGCCCGATCTGGTACGCCGCCTCACGCGTCGACTCCGGATCGTCCAGCCGCCCCAGCGCGTGATTGCCGGGCACCGACGTACCCCCGTACGACTCCAGCCGGTTGACGTCACCGCCCTCCTCGTCGACGGACAGCAGCACATGCTCACGCAGGCCGTGCAGGTCGGACGTCAACTGCCGGATCTGCTCGGCGGAGGCGATGTCCTTGCCGAACAGGACGAAGCCGCCGAGTCCCTCCTCGACACGGGCGCGGGCCCACCGGGGCACGGTCTTGCGCCCCAGCGCGGGGAACAGCACGCCATGGGCAAGGCGTGACAGCTCGGTCATGGAATCCTCACTCCTTCGATCGGTAAGCCCTACAGCGAAAGCCGGTCCGGAACGCGGCACGCGGGTCATCCCTTGACCGCGCCGCTGGTCATACCGCCGACAAGACGGCGCTGCACCAGCAGGAAGAAGACCAGGACCGGCAGCGAGAAAATGGTGGAGGCGGCGATCATCGCGCCGTAATCGACGCTCTCCGACGTCTTGAACGACACCAGCCACACCGGGAGCGTGTAATTGCCCTGCGATTTCATGATCACGTAGGCGAACAGATAGTCGTCCCACGCGTTGACGAACGCGAAGATGGAAGTGGCGACGATGCCCGGCATCAGCAGCGGCAGCAGCACCCGTACGTACATCTGGAACCGGCCGCACCCGTCGACCAGCGCCGCCTCCTCCAGTTCCACCGGGACCCCGTCCACGAAGCCGCGCAGCGTCCAGATCGTGAACGGCAGCACGAACGTCATGTACGTCAGCACCAGGCCGGGTACGTAATCCAGCGCGTTGATGGAACGCAGCATCAGATACACCGGGATGACCATGGCCGCCGCCGGAATCATCTGCACCAGAACGAGGATCGCCAGCAGCACCTTCCGCCCCGCGAACCGGAAACGGGCTATGGCGATCGCCGCGAACAGCGCGATGACCAGCGACAGCACCACCGACGACAGGGTCACCGTCAGCGAATTGCGCACGAACACCCAGAAGTGCGGTTTGGCCAGGGCGCGTTGGAAGTTGCCCAGGCTGATCGGCCAGGGAATGAACTGCGGCACCGCGCTGAGGATCTTCCCGCGCGGCTTCAGCGCGGTGGCCACCATCCAGTAGACGGGGAAGAGCATCACCGCGGAGATCACCACGGCGATCGTGTTGTTGACGCTGCGGCGGCGCCGCGCGGGGGTCATGCGCATACTCATGCCGTCTCTCCCTGGTCGTCTCCCTGCTTCGCCGTCCTGCGGACGTAGGCGACGGAGAACACGGCGAGGATCAGTACGGTCACCACCGCGATCGTCGCGCCGCTGCCGTAGTCGTTGCGGCTGAAGGCGGTGATGTACGCGTACACCCCGAGCGTCGTGGTCTGCCCGTCGGGCCCGCCCTGCGTCAGCACCCAGATCGGGGTGAACGAATTCACCGACCAGATGACCTCCAGCAGGGTCAGGATCGCCAGCACCGGCCGCAGTACCGGAATCGTGATGTGCCGGAATGTCTGTAGCGTCCCCGCACCGTCCAGGCGCGCCGCCTCGTACAGCGACTCGGATATCTGGCCGCGCGCCGCGAAGAGCGTCAGCGCGACGAACGGCAGGCCCTTCCAGACCGTGAGCAGGATGACGAGCCCGAGCGCCTGGTGGGGGTGGGAGAACCAGTCGTACGCGGTGAGGTCTCCGAAGACCCGCACCTTGGTGAGCAGCCAGTTCGCGACCCCGTACTGCGGCTGGTACATCCACTGCCACACCAGCGTCGCCGCGACCATCGGCATCGCCCACACCAGGACCAGCGACACGGTCGTGACCACGCGGGCCCACGCCGAGACGCCGGTCAGCAGATGCGCGATCAGGAATCCGAGCACCATCAGCAGTGCCACGCACACCACGGTGAAGACCACCGTGCGCAGCAGGACCGAGCGGAAGTCCGCGTCGGAGAACAGGTGGGTGAAATTGTCGACGCCCACGAAATCGGCGTGCCCGGTGAACAGCGACCGGGGGCCGAAATCCTGCGTGGACAGCACCAGCAGGCGGAGCAGGGGATACCCCTGGATCAACAGCAGCGCGACAGCCGCGGGGGCGATCATCGCCCACGGCAGCAGACGCCGCCGGGCGGCGCCGCCCCGGGCCTGCGGCCGGGGGCGGACACCGGTCGGAGCGCGCCGGGCGCTCCGCTTTTCGGTCATTGCCATCGGGTTCCCCGAGGTCCTAGTGGAGCGAGTTGAATGCGTCGGTGGCGTGCTTGTCGTAGTCGGCGGACGCCTTGGCGATATCGGCGCCGCCCGCGATCTTCGAGAAGAACTGCTCGTTGTACCGCTCGGTCTCCAGCGTCGCCTCGCCCGGACTGCCCGGCAGCGGCTGGCTGATCTCCGCCGCCTTCGACGCGACGGTCAACTGCTCGGGAACACCGGTCGGGGTGAAGTCCGGCGAGATCGGCAGCAGATTGAGGGTGAGCGCCATCTTCTGCTGGAACTGCTTGCCGGTGATGATCCGCAGCCAGTCCTGGGCGGCCTTCTTGTCGGGGCTGTTCGCCGCGATGCCGATGGTCGAGCCGGACACGATCACCGGCATGGTCTTGTCCGCGGTGTAGCCCGGCATCGCGAAGAAGCCGATGTCGTCCTTGAGCGCGGGGTTCTTCTCCAGGACCGCCGCGGGCTCCCACGCCTTGACGTAGACCATCGCGGCCTTGCCGTCGGCGAAGAGCTGGTCCTGGTCGGGGCTGTCGGTGTTGACGCCGACCGAGGACTTGGTGGAGCAGGTGTTCTGGAAGGTGCGCCACGCGGCGAGGCCCGCCTGGTTGGCCGGTGAGGACATCTCGGCCTTCCAGCTGCCGTCCTTCTGCGTGGCGATGGTGCCGCCCTTGCCGAACAGGAACGGCATGCCGTTGAACCAGTACTGGCCCGGCAGGTAGAAGCCGGAGAAATTCGCCGTCTTCTTGTTGGCCGCCGCCAGCTTCCCGCAGTTCTCCTGGAGCTCGGCGACCGTCGTGGGCGGCTGCTGGATGCCCGCGTCGGCGAAGAGCTTCTTGTTGTACATGACGACCTTCGTGCCGCCGTAGAGCGGTGTGGCGTAGAGCTTGCCGTCGTACTGGGACGGGCCGGACAGCCCCGCCAGCCACTTCGCCGAGTTCTCGAAGCCGGCCTTCTCGGCGGTGAGGTCGGCGAGGCCGCCGGAGTACGTCTGAAGCGGGGTCTGCGTATTGCCCATCTCCACGATGTCCGGCGGATTCCCGCTGGCCAGCGCCGTGGTGATCTTCGTGGCGATGCCGTCCCACTGCTGGATCTGGACGTCGACCTTCATGTCGGGGTGCTGCTTGGCGAACGCGGCGTTGACGTCCTTGATGAGCGCGTTGTCACCGGGGCCGCCGGTCATCATCCAGACCGTCAGCTTGCCGTCGGAAGCGGCGTCCGCGCCGCCGCTGCCGCCACAGGCCGTCAGCGCGAGCGCCATGACCGGGACCGACGTGACCGCGTACCGCCACCGTGCACGGTTCATCCTTCTCACCTTTCTGCTGCTGGGGTGGGCTGGTCGCCCTGCGTGGTGCTGGTTGTGGGGCACGCGCCGAGCCGTTCGAGCACCAGGTGCCGGTCGACGTCGATGCCCGCGATGTGCTCGGCGCTGATGCCGAGCGACGTGTAGTGCCGGTCGAGGGAGGACGCCATGGCGCCGAGGAGCCCCGCGGAGTCGCCCAGGTCGGAGTGCCTGACCGCGCTGCGCACCCCGACGGTCTCCGCGACCTGGTCGCTGATGGCCGTGAGCGCGTCGGCGCCGAACGACTCGGAGAATCCGCCGGTCAGCACCACGGTCTTCGGCTCGTAGGCGAGCGCGACGATCGACACGAGGTGGGCGAGCGAGGCGTGCACCTCGGCGAGGAGATCGGCGTACGTCACCGGGTCGGCGAACAGTTCCTGGGCGCCGCGGACCTGAACGCCGCGGGTGGCGGCGTACGCGACCAGGTCCGCGCCGGATAGCAGATCGCGCAGCCGCTCGGCGCGGCCGGGCAGCGGGAGCCGTCCGAACTCGCCCAGCAGCCCCTGCTCGCCGAGCAGGACGCGCCCGTCGATCGAGACCGCGGAGCCGAGGCCGGTGCCCATCGCCAGCAGGACCGCGGTCTCCCGGTCGGGGAGCGATCCGTACTGGAGCTCACCGAGCATGGCGACATTGGAGTCGTTACCGACAGTAAGCGGAACTCCGACGAAGTCGGAGACCGCGTCGATGAAAGCGGTGCCCTTGATCTGGCCGAGATTGTGCGACGCGAGGACGGTCGTGCCGTCGCCGCTGACCACACCGGGCAGGCCGATCGTGACCGCCCGCAAAGGCGCGTCCTCCCGGTACCGGGTGACCAGGCCGGTGACCCGGTCGGCCACCCACCGGGCCAGCTCCTCGTCGGTCGCGCCGCGCGGAGTCGCGTCCCGGCTCCTGATCACCGCGCGGCCCAGCGCGTCGGCGACCACGACCCGGCAGTTGGTGCCGCCGAGGTCGATTCCGCAGACCAGAGCCGAGTCGGCGTTGAAACCGACCGCGGTGGACTGTCTGCCGGGGCCTTCGCGCACCAGTCTTTCGCCCTCGTGGACGAGCCGGTCCTCCATCAGGTCGTCGACGATCCGGAACACGGTCGCCCGGCTCAGGCCGGTGGTCGCGATCAACTGCTGACGGTCCATCTGGGCACCCGAGAGCAGCGCCGCCAGGACCGCGCTGCGGTTGGACGCTCGGGGTAGCGAGGTAGTTGCCACAATTCCTCTCAGGCTGAGATTAATTCGATGCGCTTACTGTAGCGACCAATCGGCGAACAGATCCAGACATGCGGATCACATTCCGGTAAAGCACGAGTGGTCACGGATGGTGACGGCTCCGAGATGCGGCGGAGCCGCCGGTGCCGCGGAGGCGTGCGGGGTGTGTGATGGGCCCGGGGCCGGGGCGCGCCGCTGTGCGGGGGGAGTTCGCGGCCGGGTGGGAGCGCGTCGGGGGGCGCGGGGCGTCTGACGCGTGGAGCCAACGCGGGCCTGGCGCACCGCAGTTCGGCGTCGCCATGTACGCACGCGCACCGGGGAGACGTCCGCGCCGCCCGCGGAAGGGGGTTAACCCCACCCCGAGTTGGAGGCTGGCCCCACAGACCGGCGGGGCGCGGTCTCGATAGCTTCCGGTTGCGGGGATCGCGGAGGAGACGCGGCTCCCGGACCTCGCGCGGAACGGCGCTCGCTCCTACTCGGGAAGATCTACATGAACAGCTTGGGACTTCTGCCCCGCTTGACCGCCACGCCGCGACGGCAGGCCGGGGCGCTGACCGCCTTGACCGGGGCGCTTCTGGTCGCCTTCTTCATCGCGCCGAACGCGCTCGCCCGCAGTTCGGTCAACACGGGGAACGTCAGCCACACGTTCCGCCGCGGGATGGTCGCCTACTGGGGCTCGGGCAGGGAGGGCTTTCCGGGCCAACTGGACGCGACGGTGAGCTTCTGGTTCCGCTTTCACGTGGTGAAAGCCGGTGTCTCGGCGCTGCTCCTCGCCACCGTCGTGGCGCTGGGCGTCGTCCTGTGGCGCCAGGCCAGGCAGCGGACCGGCGGGCGTGTGGGACGCCTGTCCGTCGTGGCGCCCGGGGCCGTCGTCACGCTCCTCGGGCTCTTCGCCCTGGTGGCGCTGGTGGCCAACGTGCAGGGTGCGGCGGCGCCGTTCGCCTCGCTGCTTCCCATGCTGACTGGGGGCGGCACGGACCGCGCACTCGACGGAACCCTGACCGACGTACGCAGGCAGCTCGCCGACTATCCCGCCGGTCAGCACTCCCCCGCGCTCACCGTCATGGTCAACGACTTCGCCGTCTACCACGCCGTCCTGGCCGCCATGGCCGCGCTCGTCGCGCTCGCGGCGGCGGTCGGATGCGTCCTGCTGTGGAGGCGGTCCAGGGCGGCGGCCGACGCCCGGTCGAAGCGCACGATGACGTTCGGCGTCGCCGCCGGCGCGGCGATGACGCTCATCGTGCTCGTCATCGCCTTCGCGAACGCCAGCAGCGCGGCGCACTCACCGCAGGCGCTGGCCGACTTCTTCGCCGGCGGGTGGTGACCCGTCCGGGGCGACCGCCGCTGAGGTCGGCCGCCCCGGACACGCGTGTCACGTGCTGGTGAGTTCACCGGTGAGATTGCCGTGCATCTGGGCGCTGGCCCGGTTGAGGCCGACGATCTCCACGCTCTTGCCGCGGGCGGCGTACTTGGCGGTGACCGTGTCCAGGGCCGCGACGGAGGAGGCGTCCCAGATGTGCGCGTCGGTCAGGTCGATGACGACGGTACGGGGGTCGGCGGCGTAGTCGAAGCGGGTCACCAGGTCGTTGGCGGAGGCGAAGAAGAGCTCGCCGGTCACGGCGTAGACGACGCTGTCGCCGTCCGGGTCGGTGACGGCGGTGACCTCGGTGAAGCGCGCGACGCGGCGGGCGAAGATCACCATGGCGGTGATCGTGCCGACGACGACGCCGATGGACAGATTGCTGGTCGCGACGACGACCGCGACGGTCACGGCCATCACCACGGTCTCCCCGACCGGCATCCGTTTGAGGGTGGCGGGCTTGATCGAGTGCCAGTCGAACGTGCCGACCGAGACCAGGACCATGACGGCCACGAGGGCGGCCATGGGGATGTGGGAGACGACCGGGCCGAGCACGATGCACAAGATGAGCAGGAAGAACCCGGCCAGGAAGGTGGACAGGCGGGTCCGCGCGCCGTTCTTGACGTTGATCATCGTCTGGCCGATCATCGCGCAGCCGCCCATGCCGCCGAAGAAGCCGGTGACGATGTTGGCGACGCCCTGCCCGATGGACTCACGGGTCTTGTTGGAGTGGGTGTCGGTCATCTCGTCCACGAGCTTGGCGGTCATCAGCGACTCCATCAGCCCCACCAGCGCCATCGCCAGCGCGTAGGGGGCGATGACGGTCAGGGTGTGGACGGTGAAGGGCACGTCCGGCAGTCCTGGCACCGGCAGCGAGGAGGGCAGTTTGCCCTTGTCCCCGACGGTGGGCACCGCGATACCGGCGGCGACGGTGACCACGGTGAGGATCACGATCGAGACCAGCGGCGCGGGCACCGCCCTGGTCAGCCGGGGGAAGAACACCATCATCGCCAGACCGGCCGCGACCAGCGGATAGACCTGCCAGGGCACGTCGTGGAGGTTGGGGATCTGCGCGGCGAACAGCAGGATGCCGAGCGCGTTGACGAAGCCGACCATCACCGCGCGCGGTACGAACCGCATGAGCGTGGCCACGCCGAGCGCGCCCAGCGCGATCTGGATGATCCCGGCGAGGATCACCGTGGCGATGAGGTAGCCGAGCCCGTGCTGGCGGGCCACGGGAGCGACGACGAGCGCGACCGCGCCGGTGGAGGCGGAGATCATCGCGGGCCGGCCGCCGACGAACGCGATGACCATCGCCATGGTGCAGGCGGCGAACAGGCCGACCTTCGGGTCGACGCCCGCGATGACGGAGAACGAGATCGCCTCCGGGATCAGCGCGAGTCCGACGACCAGACCGGCCAGGACCTCGACGCGGAAGACCTTCGGGGACAGCCACGGGGGCGGGGGCAGAGCGCGCAGGCGCGCGGACGGGAACGGGAAGGAGGTCGGCAACACCGGGGTGACCTGTCGTGCTCGGGCGCGGCCGGTCGGGGCAGCGCGGTCGTGGGGCGCAGGGCCGGGACGGCGGTGCGCGGATCGCCCGTCGGCGCGGGCGGACGTCCGGGAGCGCGGCCGAGCCGCACGGCAGTTGGCGGAGGCGACTCAGTACGCTGGTGATGTCACGGCGGGCAGCAGGCGGCGTACGGCTGTGGCATGCGCACGCTTCGTCTCTCCTGCTCGCGAAATGAGCGGGGGCGTCGTCGGCCCCGACACGGCGGTGGGCGGACACGACGGAGCCGCGCACCGTTGGGGAACGACGCACGTCGTCCTCAACAGCAGCGACTCTACCCTAACGTTAGGGTAGAGATGGGTTCAGGGCCGCACGGGACGCGGCGGTTCACCACCGGGGCGGCGTCCCGCGACGAGAAGGGGCCGAGAAGACGGTCGTGGGCAGCACACACATGCAGATCGGCGAGGTCGCCGAACGAACCGAGCTGTCCCTGCGGACGATCCGGCACTACGAGGAGGCCGGACTGGTCACCCCCTCCGCCCGGTCCCAGGGCGGTTTCCGGCTCTACACCGAGACCGACGTCGCCCGCCTCATGGTCATCCGCCGGATGAAGCCGCTCGGCTTCACCCTGGAGGAGATGCGCGACCTCCTCGACGCCACGGACCGGCTCGACGCGGCGGACCTCGCTCCGGGCGCCGAGCGCGACGCGCTGCTGGAGCGCGTCAGGGCCTACGAGCAGGCCGCCGTCCAGAAGATCCACGATCTGCGCGTCCAGTTGGCGCGCGCCGAGGACTTCGCCGCGACCCTCCGCGTACGCCTGGACCGCGCTCCCCGGCCCTGACCTCCCGTCACCGCCCGTCCGGACCCGGAGCGGTCCTCGCCGTGAGCGGCCCTCAGGGCGGCTCTCGCCGACCTCTGTCCCGCCGTTCGCGCGTCTTCTCGCCGGCGCCCGGGCCACGACGTGAGACCACCGAGTAGTACGTTTGTACTTGTACATCCGTACTACTCGGGAGGCGTCCGGCGTGCCGTACGTATTGCTCGGTCTGGCCATCGTGGCGGAGGTGCTGGGCACCAGCCTGCTCAAGAGCACCGAGGGGTTCACCCGGCTGTGGCCGACGGTGGTGTGCCTGGTCGCGTACGCGGGCGCGTTCGTCGCCCTGGCGGTGGCCGTGCAGAAGGGATTGCAGGTCAGTGTGGGGTACGCCGTGTGGTCGGGGCTGGGGACGACGCTGATCGTCATCATCGGGGCGCTCTTCCTGGGCGAGCCGGTCACGGCGGTGAAGGTGCTCGGGGTGGCCCTGGTGGTCGCCGGGGTCGCGGTGCTGAACCTCAGCGGTGCGCATTGACCGGGCGGCGCGATCCCGAGGGGCGTCGGCGGCGGATCACCGAGGCCGCGTGCCAGGTCATCGCCGAGTCCGGGGTGGACGCCGTCACGCACCGCCTCGTCGCCGCGCGCGCCGGGGTGCCGCTCGGCGCGACCACGTACTACTTCGCGAGCCTGGACGACCTCACCGCCGCCGCGCTCCGCTACGCCGCCGACCTCTCGGCGCAGGAACTGCGCGCCTGGGAGACGGCTCTCCACGACAGCGCCGACATTCCGGCCGCGCTGGCCGAGCTGACCGCCGCGTATCTCGCCGACCGTCCCCGCGCCCTGACCGAGATGCAGCTCTATCTCGCCGCCGCCTACCGCCCCGAACTCCGCCCCGCCGCCCGTGTCTGGGCCGACGGCCTCACCGACATCCTCACCGCGTACGCCACCCCGCGAGCCGCGCGAGCGGCCGTCACGTACCTCGACGGCGCTCTCCTCCACGGACTCACCCGCGACGAGCCCCTGAGCGCGGCTTCGCTGTCGGCGACCCTCGCCGCCCTGCTCGGCTAGGGGGAAGGGGTCAGGCTTCGGTGTGGCCGGACCACCAGCCGAGGACGTGGCCGATGTGGCGGACCATGAGGTCTTCGCACGCGTCGGCGGAGCCCGCTTCGAGGAGGTCGAGCATCTCCAGGTGCTCGCGGGCGGATGCCTGGAGTTCTTCGGTGGCGACCAGGTCGGCGAGGCCGGTGAGGCGGGTCTGGGCGCGGAGGTCGGCGACGATGTCGTGCAGCCGCGTGTTGCCGACGAGCTTGAGCAGGGTGAGGTGGAAGGTCGTGTCGGCCTGGAGGTAGCGGGCGAGGTCGCCGTCACGGGCGCCGCGCACGATCTCCTCGGCGAGGCCGCGCAGATGGGCCAGGTCGGTGGGGGTGAGCCGGCCCGACAGGCGGCGGACCGCCGGGGCTTCGAGCAGTTGGCGGACGTCGACGATCGCGCGCAGATCGTCCTCGCTCACGGCGGTGACGCGGAAGCCCTTGTTGCGCAGGATCTCGACCATGCCGCGCTTGGCGAGGTTGAGCATGGCCTCGCGGACCGGGGTGGCCGAGACGCCGAAGCGGGCGGCGAGGGTCGGCGCGGAGAACACCTCGCCCGCGGGCATCTGACCGGAGACGATGGCCGCGGCGATCGCCTCCTCGACCCGCTCGCGCAGGCTGGTCGAGGGGGTGAGCAGCCCCAGAGATGTGCTGTCCTCAATCGCCATGATCGTCCCCATCACCAGTCGACAGCCATTCCCTGTCAGTGCAATGGCACATCTTACCGATCGGTCAGGTCCCGCACGCGGCGTGTGTCGGGACGACCGTGTCGAATGCGGCGGCCGGAACGCCCCGGCCGTCGGGGCGTGGCCCGCGCACGGTGAGTCCGTCCAATCCGGCCGCTGCCGCGTCCTCGGCGAACCGGCGGTAGGTGTCCCGGTCGTGGAACGGACGGGTCGCGTCGAGTGCCACCTGGGCGGTGCGCCGGATCTGATTGCCCGGCGCCATGGCGGCGATCGACGTGTCCGGATTCCGGTTCCGCCCGGTGACCGCCGCCGGCCGCTGTCAGGCGGAGCGGTGTCCCCAGTTCTGCGACGCACCCGCTGCCGCGCGCCGCTGGGGAACCCGCCAGGGGTTGTCGTCGCGCAACGGCGCAGGCAGCAGCTCCGGCGGGCAGTCCTGGAAGACCACTGGGCGCAGGAAGCGCTGGATCGCGGCCGTGCCGACGGACGTCGTCGCCGGGGCGGTGGTGGCGGGAAATGGCCCCCCGTGCTGCATCGCGGGGGTCACCGCGACGCCGGTCGGCCAGCCGTCGAACAGCAGGCGGCCCACCCGTTCCCTCAGCACCGCGACAAGGCCGCGCAGCCACGCGTCGCTCTCCCCCGCGGCGCGGTGCACCGTGGCGGTGAGCGCGCCGGGGAACAGCTCCCCGACCGCCGCCACCAGGAGGTCGGGGCGGTCGGGGTCGTAGCGCACGACGATCGACAGGGGACCGAACGCCTCGTCGAGCAGTGTGGCGCGGTGCTTCAGCAGATCGCCGAGTCCGACCTCGACCAGGGTCGGTGCGGCCAGGCTCCGGCCGGATGGCTCGGTCTCCACCGATCCCTCGGCCAGTACGGACACGCCCGGGGTCGCGAGCACGGCGGCGCGGCGCGCGGCGTAGGCGGCGGCTATGCCCTCGTGCAGCAGCGGGTGGCCGGGCACCGCGCCCGCCGCCGAGCCGAGCGTGTCGGCGAGGCCGTGGCCGTCCGGGAGGAAGAGGAAGCCGGGTTTGGTGCAGAGCTGTCCCGCCGAGCCGGACACGCTGGCCACGAAGGCGGTCGCGAGGGTGTCGGCCCGCTCGGCCAGCGCGCCCGGTGTCACGATGACCGGGTTCACGCTGCCCAGTTCGCCGTAGAAGGGGATCGGGCGCTCACGTCCGGCGGCGATCGCGGCGAGCAGTCGGCCGACCTTGTAGGAGCCGGTGAACGCCGCCGCGGCGATCCGGTCGTCGTCGCGTAGCAGCCGCACGGCGGCGTCCTGGTCGTGGACCACGTCGAAGGTCTCCGCGGGCAGGCCGGCCGTGGCCACCGCGGCCCGCACCTTCTCGGCGGTCAGCGCCGACAGCCGCGGGTGGCCGGGGTGCGCCTTCAGGATCACCGGACAGCCGGCCGCCAGCGCGGAAGCCGTGTCGCCTCCGGCGACGGAGAACGCGAAGGGGAAGTTGCTCGCGGCGAACACCAGCACCGGACCCACCGGCAGATTGAACCGCCGCAGGTCGGGACGGGGGCCCAGGACGAAGTCCGGGTCGGCCGCGTCGAGCCGCACGTCGAGGAACTCCCCCTCGGCGCACACGTCGGCGAACATCCGCAGTTGTACGACCGTACGCTTCAGCTCTCCGGTCAGGCGTGCCTCGGCCAGTCCGGTCTCCGCCATGGCGAGCGGGATCAGCTCGTCGGCCGCGGACGACAACTCGTCCGCGATCGCGTTGAGCAGCGCCGCGCGCTCGGCCGGGGAGGTCTCGGTCAGATCCATGCCGCCTCCTCGGACGGCGCGAGAGCCGCCGGGCACGGGCCGGCTGCCGGGCGCAGCCGTCGTCGCGCCCGCATGTCAGGCCGCTTCCGCGGACAGCGCTTCGATGCCGGAGATCGCGCGGTCCATCGCGGCGCGCACCTGCTTCTCGTGGTCAGGGGTGAGCGGTCCGCGCGGCGGGCGGCACGGGCCCCCGTATCGGCCGACCATGTCCATTCCCACCTTGATGGCCTGCACGAATTCCGTCCGCGAATCCCAGCGGAAGACGGTGACCAGTTGCTTGTAGAGCTCCCGGGCCTGGTCGTACCGCCCGGCGACCATGTGCTCGTAGATCGCGACGGACTCGGCGGGGAAGGTGTTGGGGAAGCCCGCGAACCAGCCGACGGCGCCGTCGAGCATCAGCTCCAGGAGGACGTCGTCGGCGCCCGCGATGATGTCGATGTCGCAGAGTTCGCTGATCTCGAAGGCCCGCCGGACGTCGCCGCTGAACTCCTTGACCGCGACCACCCCGTCGATCTCGGCGAGTTCCGCGATCAGGGGCGGCAGGAGGTCGACCTTGGTGTCGACCGGGTTGTTGTAGATCATCGTCGGCAGGCCGACCCCGGCGATGTGCCGGTAGTGCTCGACCACCTGCTCGTCGCTGGCCCGGTAGAGGGTGGGCGGCAGGGCGAGTACGGCGTCCGCGCCGTCTGCCTTGGCCAGTTCGGCCCAGTGCTCGGCCTGGTGCCAGCCCGCGCCGTGCACACCGGCCAGTACCAATCCGCGCCCGCCGACGGCCTCGACGGCCACCTGCACCACGCGGCGGCGCTCCTCGTCGGTGAGCGACGAGTACTCGCCGAGCGAGCCGTTCGGCCCGACACCGCGGCAGCCGTTGCTGATCAGCCAGTCGCAGTGCTCCGCGTATCGCTCGTAGTCGACGGCGAGCCCTGCGGGGGCGGAGCTGTCCGGCTTGTAGGGCAGCGCCGTCGCGACGATGACGCCGCCGAGGTCGAAGTGCTCACTGGTCATGGTCTGCCTTTCATCGGTGGGGTGTTCTGAGGTGGGTCGGCGGGAGGGGGGTGGTGGTCGATGGGGCCGCCGCCGGCTGGACCGTGGCGATGTCGCCGAGCCGGACCGGTACGACGATCGGGCGCTGGGCCATACGTCCCTGGTCCAGCGGCGCGGTCGGCAGGAGGTCCTCGACGTTCCGGCCGCAGGTGCGGCCCTGGCACATGCCAAGACCCGCGCGGGAGCTGAGCTTGAGGGAACGCAGCCCGCAGCTCCCGGTGGCGGTGGCCGCGGCGCGCAACTGCCCCACGGTCACGTCCTCGCAGCGGCACACGACGGTGCTGTCGTCGACCCATGACCGCCAGCCGGGCCGGATGCCGTGTGCGCGGTGCATGCGGTCGGCGAAGGCGCGGTGGTGGGTCACCTCAGCGGTGCCACCGGCCCGGCCCGCAGCGGGCCGACCGGCCGCAGCCCGACCGGCCGCGGCTCGTCCCGCCGCCTCGCCCTCGGCGAGGGCCAGGTCCGCGCCGCCGATACCGGTGATCTCACCGGCCGCGTAGACACCGGGTACGGAGGTGCGCTGTTCGTCGTCCACGCGCACGCTTCCGTCGGCGGTGAGCGCGCAGCCCGCCGAGATGGCGATCTCGGTGCGCGGGACGAACCCGTGGCCGACGCACACCGCGTCGACCTCGATACGCCGCCCGGTGCCCTCGCGCGATGTCCAGTCGTCGGTGATCCGGGCGACGGTGACGGCTGTCACCCGGTCGTCGCCGTGCGCGGCCACGACGGCCGCGCCGGTGCGGTAGGGGACGCGCCGTACGGCCAACGCGCCGACGTATCCGCCGAGTTCGGTGGACTTGGACAGCACGTCCTTCGGCCGCATCTCGTACGGGCGGGGCAGCCAGCCGCGGGCGATCCGCCGCCAGCTGCTCGCCTCGACGACGCCGACCACGCTCGCGCCCACGTGGAGGAGGCCGGTGGCCACGGGAAGCAGGAACGGGCCGGTGCCCGCGACCAGGACCCGCCCGCCCACGGCGACGCCGTCGCCCTTGGCCATCGCCTGCGCGGCGCCCGCCGTGTAGACGCCCGGCAGGTCCCAGCCCGGGAACGGCAGCGTGCGCTCGTGCGCTCCGGTGGCGATCACCAGGGCGCGGGGTTCGAAGACCCGGCGGCGCCGGTCAGCGCCGTCGGCCGGGCCGACCAGCGTGTGGACGACCGGCGGCCCCGCGTCTCGGCGGTCCACCGCCCAGACCTGGGCGCCGGTGACGATCTCGCAGTCGGGGTCCCGCGTCAGCGCGGCGCGCAGCGCGGTGAAGCGGGACCACTTGTGCTGCGGCGCGTGGCTGTCCGGGGCGGAAGTCCCGGCCGCCGCGTGGCTGTCCTCGTCGGGATACCCAGCCACCGCGTGGCCTTCCGGGGCGGAATTCCCGGTCGCCGCGTGTCGCCAGAACTGGCCGCCCAGGACGGCCGACGCGTCGAGCAGGACGACCCGCGCCCCGCTGAGCCGGGCCGCCCGAGCCGCGGCGAGCCCGGCCGGTCCCGCTCCGATCACCAGCACGTCAACGCTCGACATCGCTCGCCCCCGTCTCGACGATGTCGCCGTCGGCCACCAGCCGTTGGCAGGCCCGCACGTCACCGAGGCCGTTCACCGTCACCAGGCAGTCGAAGCAGACGCCGATGCCGCAGAACAGGCCGCGGGGCCGACCGGTGCCGGCGGTGGTGCGCCAGGAGACCCGGCCCCGCGTCATCAGCAGTCCCGCGACGGTCTGTCCCTGCGGGGCGGACAGCCGTTCGCCGTCCAGCGTCACGAAGATCTTCATCCGGTGGTCTCCTCCTTCAGTCCCAGCGACGGCCGGGTCACGGCGTACGGGGCGGCCGGGATCTCGGGCTCCGCGCCGGTCATCAGCGCGCCGATCAGTTCCGCTGTGCCGGGCGCGAGCCCGATGCCCGCGCCCTCGTGTCCGGTCGCGTGCCACAGGCCGGGCAGCCGGGGGTCGGGCCCGATGACCGGGAGGTGGTCGGGTACGAACGGCCGGAAGCCGCCGTACGCGCGCATGACCGGAACGTCGGCCAGAAAGGGGAAGAGCAGCATGGCTTTGGCGGCGAGTTCGCCGACCACCGCGGCCTCGATCCGCTCGTCGAATCCCCGGCGCTCGCGCGAGGAGCCGATGAGTACGGTCCCGGCCGCCGTCGACTCGACGACGCTGGACGTCTGGAGGGCCGCGTCCCCCGACTCGACGGCTCCGACATAATCCGCGTCGTACACCTTGTGCCGGACGCGGTGCGGCATGCGCGCGGTGACCAGGACGGTCCCGCGTCGGGGCAGAACCGGGAGGCGGACGCCGAGGCCGGCCGCGACCTCGGCGGACCAGGGTCCGGCGGCCACGACCGTGTGCTCGGCGGCGAAGCGCCCGGCCGTGGTCTCCACACCGACGAGCCGTCCGCGGTCCACGACGCCGCCGAGAACGGTGACGCCCTGTCGTACCCGTGCGCCGTGCCGACGGGCAGAGGCGAGCAGCGCCTCCGTCGCGACGGCCGGTTGGACCTGGGCGTCGCCGGGATAGAAGACGGCCGCTTCGACGCGCGGCGTCAGGTCGGGTTCCAACTCGGCGGCCTCCGCCGCCGTCACCGCACGGGCGTCCACGCCCGCCTTCCGCTGGGTGGATGCGAATGCCAGGAGCGCGTTCGCCCCCGCCCCCGTCGTCGCGACCACCAGGCCGCCCTTCGCCTCGAACTCGAGGTCGGGGAAGCCGGGCCCCAGCTCCTCCCCCAGTTCGGCGGCGAATTCGGTCCACAGGCGGCCGGACAGCACCGCGAGGTCGAGTTCGGCGCCGGGGCCCTTGTCGGAGACCAGGATGTTGCCCTCCCCGCTGGACGACGTCCCTCCGGCGGACGCGCCGCGGTCCAGGACGGTCACCCGGAATCCGTCCATGGCCAACTTCCTGGCCACGGCGGCCCCGATGATCCCGGCCCCCACGATGACGACGTCCGCACTCCGCATTTCAGTAGCATGTCACATATCACGCATCATTGATAGACGTGGCTCAGGGCGATACGCGCAGGCCACCGGACGCGCGGCCCGACGCGGGGATGACGGAGAACGCCAGGGCGGCCAGCAGCGCCGTGACCGCGGCGAGGGTCAGCGAGCAGGAGAGGGACCGGCTCGCCAGGGGTCCGGCGGTGGCCGCCCCCAGGGCGAAGGCGGTGATCTTCAGACTGGCGCCCGTGGTGAAGATCTGGCCTCGCAGGTGCGCGGGGGCCTCGCGGTGGCGGACGGCGAACAGGGCGGCGAGTTGGGGGCCTTCGCCGATTCCCGCCAGGAGAAAGGCCGCGACGAGCGCGGCCGGGTGGCCCCCTACGGCCAGGGCCCAGGCGGCGGACTGGACGAGGGCCCCGGACCAGATGATCGCGTCGGGGGCCGCCGCACGCGGAAAGCGCGCGAGCACGGTGGTGGCCAGCAGGGCGGAGACCGCCGCGCAGGACAGCAGGAGGGCGCCGCGGCCGGCGCCGCCCAGGACCCGCTCGCCCAGGAGCGGGAGGCAGGCGGTCACCATGCCTTGGGCGACGCAGGAGATCACCGAGGTGAGGGTCGCCCGGGCCAGCGCGGGTCGGCCGAGGATGACCCGGGTTCCGGCGGCGAGGTCGCGGAGCACGGACGTGGCCCGGACACCACGCACCGGACCCGGGCGGTCGGGCAGCGTCCACGCGGCGGGCAGCGCCAGGGCGATGAGCGTGAGGGAGACGACCACGGCTGTCGAGGCGCCGAGCGCCACCGCCACACCGCCCGCGAGAGCCGGACCGGCGAGGCTCGCGGCGCTGAAGGTCATCGCGTCGAGGGCGTTCGCGCGGTGCAGGCGGTCGCCCGTTGCCACGCGCGGGAGTTGGGCCGTCCATCCGCCGGACAGGGCAGGTCCCAGCAGTCCGGTCGCCACGGCGATCACGATGGTGACGGGGAACGGCAGGCGGGCGAGCCCCGCGAGGATCACGCCGAGCCCGGTCGCGTAGAGGGCGAGGGCCCAGGCGAGCAGGCGCCCCGGTCGTACGGCTCGGTCGAGGAATGCGCCGAGCAGCGGCCCGCCGACCGCGGCGGAGACCGTGATACCCGCGAGCAGCGAGGACGCGGCGGTGGTCGAACCGGCGAGGGCGAAGCCCGCCAGCATCAGGGCCGGTCCCGACATCTCGTCGCCGGTACGGGCGGCGACCGCTCCGGTGAGATAACGGCGGAGCGTGTAACGGTTACTCATCTCCAGGACGTTACGCAGGTAACTCAAATATCGGCAAGATGCGTTACATTCGACAGATGTCCTCCCACAGCGACGACTGGTCCACCCGGCACTCGGTGCTGGCCACCGCGCGGCGGACGGCCGCCCTGCTCAACGTCCTCGCCGACGAGCGCCCCGACCCGGCCGGGGTCGCCGACACGCTCCGCGCGTACGGCGAGGCGGAGCCGATCGACCTGACCACCGGCGACGTCGCGGCCATGCGCGCGGCCGCCGCCCTGCTGCGACCCGCCTTCGCCGCCGAGGACGCCGACGCCGCCGCGGCCGTCCTCAACCGCCTGCTCAAGGACCACACCGGACCGCTGCGCCTGTCCTCGCACGGCGGCGGCACGCCGTGGCATCCGCACCTCGACCACGACGACAAAGCCCCCTGGGACGAATGGCTCCTCGCGTCGTCGTGCATGGCCCTGACCGTTCTCGTCTGGGACCGCCAGCGCCCGCCCGGCGGGACCTGTGCCTCCCCCAGTTGCCGGAACGTCTTCCTCGCGCAGGGCAGCGGTCCCGAACGCCGCTACTGCTCACGCCGATGCGCGACCCGCGAACGCGTCGCGGCCCATCGGCGCGCGCACGCCACCGGACAGTCGGGCGAGGTCACGTAGCGCGTCGCGGGCGCCGACCGGCGGACGGTCCGCGCGCTCCGGGGCGCGAGGACCGGCCCCGGACGGGCGGCCGGCGGTGGCGGTGGCGGTGGCGAATACCCAACAGCCCGTGTCGACAACGCGGTTGGCTAGAGTCGGCGCATGAGCGCTTCCTCACCCGCCGACCTGGTCCGCGCGTTCCACCGCGCCTTCGGACTCGACGTCCGCGATACGCCGACGGAGGTGTCGCCCGCTCTTGCCGCGCATCGCGGGGAGTTGCTCGCCGAGGAGGCGACGGAGGTCGCCGAGGTCTCGGTGACCGGTCCGCTGGACCGTCTGGCGCACGAACTGGCCGACGTCGTCTACATCGCGTACGGCACGGCCCTGGTGCACGGGATCGACCTCGACGCGGTCATCGCCGAGATCCACCGGTCCAACATGACCAAGCTGGGCCCCGACGGACAGGTCTCGCGCCGGGCCGACGGCAAGGTGCTCAAGGGGGAGCACTACGAAGCTCCGGACGTGTCAGCGGTGCTGCGCCGCCAGGGCTGGGCGCCCGGCGGCGCGAGTTGAGGACTCCGGCATAATCGCCGTCCATGGACGCCGACAGCGCGAGGCCGCACGCGGGACGCGTGCTCGACTTCTACCTCGGCGGCACCCTGCACACCGCCGCCGACCGCGCCGCCGCGCGGCGGATGCTGGACGTCAATCCGCATCTGATCACCAGCGCGCGCGTGAACCGGCGGTTCACCGACCGGTCGGTGCGGTATCTGGTCGGCTCCCGCGGGATCACGCAGTTCCTCGACCTGGGGTCGGGCATCCCGACCCGTACGCCCGAATACCCGAATCTGCACGAGAGCGCGCAGGCCGTCGACCCGGCCTGCCGTGTCGTGTACGTCGACAACGACCCGGCCGTCCGCGCGTACGCGGCCGAGCTGCTGACCAGCACACCGCGGGGCCGGGCCGTGTACGTGGAGGCCGATGTCACCGACGGCGCGGCGCTGTACGAGCGTCCGGAGATCGCCGGCGTCCTCGATCTCACTCGGCCCGTGGCGCTCGGCATGAACGCGCTGCTGCACTTCTTCGCGGACGACGCCCAGGCGCGCGGGCTGGTCGAAGCCTTCACCGGGCCGTTGGCGGCGGGCTCGCATCTCACCCTCACGCACATCACGCGCGACTGGGCGCCGGAGGTCATGGACGCCCTCGTCCGGCTGTACCGCGAGGACGTCACGGACGGCGGCGCCCGCTCGCGCGCCGAGATCGAAGCGCTCGTCGGCGGACTCGACGTCGTCTCCCCCGGTGTCGTCAATCCTGCCGACTGGCGCCCCGGCCCCGGCGACGCCCCCGTACCGGCCGAGCAGGTCAACCTCTACGCGCTACTCGCCCGGGTTCCCTAGCCGCTGGACCTCGGCGTACGAGGGGGCGGTGAGATCCGTCGGCCGCCCGTCCCGGACGGCCGTCGCGGTGGAGACCGCCGAGGCCAGGGCTCCTCGGTAGAGGAGGGAGCCGAGGCTGACCCTGCGTACGCCCATCGCGGCCAGTTCGGCGAGGGGCGGTCCGCTCGGCGCGTACAGGATGTTCAGCGGTACGACGAGGGACGACGTCAGGGCGGTGATCTCGTCCGGGTCCGACAGTCCGGGGACGAACACCCCGTCCGCACCGGCCAGTTCGTAGACCGCGAGGCGGGACGAGGTCGTGTCCTGCTCGCGGCCGAGCCAGTGGGTGTCGGTGCGTGCGTTCACGAACAGCGCCGGTACGGCGGATTTGACGGCGGCGATCTTCGCGGCGTGCAGGGCGACGGGGACGAGCGTGCCGTCGGCGCGGCCGTCCTCGAGATTGATCCCGGCCGCGCCCGCCGCGTACAGCCGCTCGGCCAGTGCGACGACTTCGGCCACGTCGTCGCTGAAGCCGCCCTCGGCGTCGACGGTGAACAGGAAGGAGCCGCGGCCGAGTCGGCGGGCCAGGGCCACGGTCGCGTCCGCGGTGGCGGCGGCGCCGTCCGGCAGGCCGAGGGCCGCGGCCACGCCCAGGCTGGTGGTGCCGATGGCGGGAAAGCCGCCCGCCGCCAGGGCGGCGGCGCTGGCGTAGTCCCAGGCGTTGGGCAGCAGCAGCGGGGCGGCCTGGTGGTGCAGGCGGGCGAAGGGGGTGAGCGGGCGCCGGAGCAGCCCTTCTGCCAGGGCGAGCGCGTGGGCGCGGCCGGGGCAGACGCGGGGCGGGGCGCCGAAGGTGAGGGGTACCGGGTGGGTGCGGTTGGCGGTCGCGAGGTCGAGGAGCACGGTGTCGCCCGCGGCGATCTCGCGGCCCGCGATCCGGGTGGCCGCGACGGCGACGCGCCGCATGACCCGTACCGGCGGGGCTTCCCGCAGCACCCGCACTCGGGTCTCGCTGTCCGAACCTTCCGAGCCGTCGGCGGCTGCCGCGTCCCGTAGCGTCACGGGTTCCAGCCGTGCGAGTTCCACCTCGACCAGAGCGCGCCGTCGGCGGTGCGTCTGCCCGGAGCTGAAGCGGGCGACGGCGGACCGCAGCCACGCCACGCTCGCCCCGGCGGACCCGACGTCCCCGGCCGGCGGTTCCGGTACGAGCGCCGGGTCGGCGAGCGCCGCCCGTACGTCCGCCCAGCGACCGAACTCATGCGTCTGATGCCTCATGGCCCCGACGCTACGACCGGATCGTTTCGGCGCCGGCCGAAGCGTCCCCGCCGCGCCGCGGCACCCTCGGCGGCCCGACGCGGACGCCGGCACACCACACCCGGCGGGCGCCCTGTCAGGTGGGCGCCCGCCGGGGGACTGAGGGGCCCGGAGGCCGTGGGCAGAGTGCGGAGTGCGGAGTGCGGAGTGCGGGTCGGGAAGCTACTCCTTGACCGCGCCCGAGTTCGCGCTGCGGACGAAGTGCCGTTGGAAGACGAAGAACAGCAGCGCGACCGGGATCGTCGACAGCAGAGCGGCGGTGAGCTTCAGCGGATACTGCGTACCCGCGCTGAGGCCGCCGGAGACCAGGTGGGCCAGGCCCGTGGTGAGGGTCTCGTACTGCGGGGACTGGGTGGCGACGAGGAAGTGGGTGAACTCGTTCCAGGAGCCCTGGAACGACAGGATGGTCAGCGTGATCAGCGCGGGCTTGGCCATCGGCAGGACGACCGACCAGAAGGTGCGGAAGACGCCCGCGCCGTCGATCCGCGCCGCTTCCTCCACTTCCTTGGGCACCGACACGAAGAACTGCCGCATGATGAACACCCCGGCCGCGTCGACCAGCAGCGGCACGATCATTCCGGCGTAGCTGTCGAACATCCCGAGCTGGTTGAGCACCAGGAACTTCGGGATGAGCAGGACCACGCCGGGCACCGACATGATCGTCAGCAGCCCGTTGAACAGCAGGTTGCGGCCCCGGAAGTCCAGCCGGGCCAGGGCGTATCCGGCGAGCGAGTCGAAGAAGACGCGTCCGGCGGTGATGAAGACCGTGACCACGATCGAATTGGCCAGCCAGCGGGTGAACGGCACCGCGTCGCCGGTGCCGCCGAGGCCGAACAGGCGCCGGTAGGAGTCCAGCGAGAACGGGTTCGGCAGCAGCGACAGGGGATGGGCCGCCGCGTCCGGGTCCGTCTTGAGCGAGGTCGCGATCTGGACGAAGAACGGCAGGGCGTACAGCAGTCCCATGCCGATCAGCAGCCCGTACACCACGATCCGCAGCACCCGGCTGCCGGACGACCGGCCGCCGGGACGGCCTTTCGCCGACCGGCCGGAGGAGCGTCGTTCCATCGTCCCGGCGCTCATGACGTCCTCCCTCGCACCAGCCGCGCCCGCAGGCGGCTGAATCGTGTGACCGCGTCGCGGTCGCGCAGCAGGACGCGCTGCACCAGCGTCATCACCAGGATGATCGCCAGCAGCAGGAAGGCGATGGCCGCCGCGCGCCCGTAGTCGGCGTCCTGGAATCCCGCGGTGTACGACAGGTAGGCGGGGGTGAGGGTCGTGTTGGCGGGTGCGCCCTGGCTCATGACGTACACCGCGTCGAAGACCTGCCAGGTGCCGATCAGTCCGAGGGTGACGACCAGGAAGAGCACCGGGCGCAGCGCGGGCAGCGTCACGTTGCGGAACGACTGCCAGCGGTTTGCGCCGTCGAGCAGCGCGGCCTCCTCCAGCTCCGCGGGTACGTCCTGGAGCGCGGCGAGGAAGATCAGCATGTACGTGCCCGAGCTGGTCCAGATCGCGAGGATGATGATGGTGCACATCGCGATGGAGGGTCCGGCCAGCCAGTCCCACCAGGACAGTCCGAGGAAGCCGTGCGCGGCGAGCGCGGGCACGGGCTTGTCCGGGTCGACGATGCCGAGGCCGCCGAGCACGGTCCACACCAGGCCGTGCGCGTCGGTGAACCACTTCGGTCCGGTGATGCCCACCCACTTCAGCAGCGCGTTGACCGCGCCGCTGCCCTGGAAGAGGAACAGGAACACCGTGGATATGGCGATCGAGCTGGTCACGGACGGGAAGTAGAAGACCGTGCGGAACAGGCTCTTGCCCTTGACGCGGCGGCTGTTGACCGCCACGGCCAGAGCCAGGGCCAGGGCCGTCTGGACGGGGACGACCAGCAGGACGTAGTACAGATTGTTGCGGATCGACGTCATGAAGAGCTGTCGGTCCTGACCCGGCCGGGTCAGCAGATCGGAGTAGTTGCGCACCCCGACGAAGTCGGCGGCGCCGCTGAAGGGGTTCGACTGCCCGTTCCAGTGCAGCAGGCTGACCCACAGCGCCATGCCGATGGGCAGGAGCAGGAAGAGGCCGAGCACGACCACCATCGGGCTGACGAACAGCCAGCCCCACAGGCCCTGATGCCCCTTGATCGCCCGGTCGCGGCGCCCGCCGCCGAAGCGGGGACCGCGGCGCGTACCGGCGCTCGCCGTCCCGCCGCCGCGGGCGCCCCGTGTGCCCGTGCCTCCCGGCGGGGCTCCCGGCCCCGCCGGTGCGGCGACGGCGCCGCTGCCGTGCTGGCTCATCTCTTTCTCCTCCTGCTCCTGCCCCCGCGGTGCTGCCCGGCCGGTACGGTCAGTTGTCGCTCTTGAGTACCTGGTCGCCGTTGGTCTGGAGGCTGGACAGGATCTTCTTGGGATCGCCGGTGGCCAGCCCGGACAGGTCGGTGTCGAACTGGGCCAGGACCTTGGTGAAGCCGGGGACGGTCACCGGACCCTGCGCGAAGGCGGTGCCGTCGGCGAACGCCACGCTCGCCGGGTGCTTCTCCTTGAACGTCGCCAGCGCGCTGTCGCGCGAGGGCAGCACACCGATGGCGTCGGCGAAGGACAACTGCTGGTCGACGGTGGTGAACGCCTTCACCAGATCGACGGCCGCGTCGTGGTGGGCGCTCTTGTTGGCCACGCCCCAGCAGTTGCTGAAGGACAGCGTGCCCTTGCCCTTGGGACCCTCGGGCAGCGGGACGACCTTGTAGCCGACCTTCGGGTAGTCCGCGGTCATCGCGCCGGTCAGCCAGTTGCCCTCGATGGTCATCGCGGCCTTCTGGGTGCCCAGTGCCTCACCGCCCCAGCCGGTGTCGACCTGCTTGGGGAACTTCATCACGCCCTCGTTGAGCAGCTTCTTCACATACGTCAGCGCCTCGACGTTCGCGGGGCTGTCCGCGGTGACCTTGCTCTGGTCGGCGTTGGTGACCCAGCCGCCGGCCTGCTTCATGAAGGGGCCGAGCTGGTTGTACGAGGCGTTCACGACCAGACCGGTGGTCTTCTTCGTCGTGAGCTTCTTGGCGACCTTCTCCAGGTCGTCCCACGTCTTGGGGTAGTCCGCGTCGGTGAGCCCGGCCTCCTTCCACATGGCCGTGTTGACCGCGAGCGCCAGCGTGGAGCTGTCCTTGGGCGCGCAGACGAACTTGTTGTCGTAGGTGAAGGACGCGCGTAGCGCGCTGTTGAAGTCGTCCTTGTCGGAGAGCTGGTCACCGTAGGCGTACAGCGAGTTGCCCTTGGCGTAGTTGGCGAAGACGCTGGAGCCGACGTAGAAGACGTCCGGCGGCTTGCCGCCCGCGAGGGCCTGGCCGAGCTGCTGGTCGAGGTTCTGGGCGGCGATCACCGAGACGGTGTTGCCGGTCTTCTTCGCCCACGCGGTCGCGGCCTGCTTCACGGCGTTGGTCTCGTTGTCGCCCGAGGAGCCGATCATCACCGTGAGGCTCTGCTTGCCGCCCGAGTCCTGCTTGCCGCTGCTGTCGCTGCCGAAGTTGGACGAACACCCGGCGACCAAGAACACCCCGCACACGGCGGTGGCGGTCGCGGCTCTGCGTACTGTCATCGTTTCTCTCCAGGACTGTCCGGATCATCCGGAACCTACGGAACTCCGCGAGCCGGGCGATGAGGGCGCCCGATGCGGTGGGCCAGCGTGGCCGTGCCGCTTTATCGCTTTGTAGCTTTATGGCGTGACAGACGTGTCCGGTCTGTCAGGTCAGGACCGTGGGGCGCGGTCCATGTCACCCCACGGTCCTTCAACCCTTCGGACCAGGCGGTCCGTCGGGAACTAGGGGGCCGACGGCCGGTCGTCGGGCGACGTCGCGGCGGACGGTCCCGCCGCGGAGCTCTCCCGGACGATCAGCTCCGGCGTCAGCAGCACATGCTCGGGATCGGCCTGCGGGTCGCCGATGCGCGCCATGAGCAGCCGGGTGCAGATCCGGCCGACCTCCTCCAGCGGCTGACGGACGCTGCTGAGGCCAGGACTGAGCAGACCGGCCGCCGGGGAGTCGTCGAAGCCGACCACCGCCACGTCCCGGCCGGGGGTCCGGCCGCTGTCCCGCAGCGCCCGGTAGCAGCCCAGTGCCAGGGTGTCGCTGGCCGTGACGACCGCGGTCACGCGGGGCAGGACCCGCGCCACCGCGTCCCGCGCCGCGTTCACGTCACCCACCGAGGAGACCCGCAGGTCACGCACCGGCAGGTCGTGGCGCCGCATCGCCTCTCGCCAGCCCGCGGCCCGGTCGTCGCCGACGCCCGAGCCACGCGGCCAGCCGAGGAAGGCGATCCGGGTGTGTCCGGCGGCCACGAGCTGGTCGACGGCCGCCGACGTACCGTACGCGCCGTCCACGTCGACCCAGTCGCCGGTGTCACGGGCCGACCAGGACCGGCCGAACGCCACGAAGGGTACGCCACGTTTATGCAGCCAGGCCGGGCGCCGGTCGCCGCGGTGGGTGTTGCTCAGCACGAACGCGTCGACCGAGTGGTCGCGCAGCAGCGCGTCGTAGCGGTCGACCTCGTCGTCCGCGCCGGACCGCGCCGCGAACAGCAGCACACGGTACCCCGCCTTGTCCGCGGAGTCCGACAGCGCGTGCAGGAAGTCGTCGAGCACGGGGGTGGACTCCCCCGCGAACGTCGGCTGGATGGCATAGCCGATCAGCCGACTGGACCGGGTGCGCAGCGAGCGGGCGGCCTGATGCGGCCGGTAGTCCAGCTCGCTGATCGCCTCACGGACCCGCTCCAGCGTGCGGGGCGCCAGCAGGTCGGGCGAGTTCAGCGCGTTGGACACGGTCTGTACGGACACGCCGGCGCGCTGGGCGACCAGAGCCAGTGTGACCGGCTTGTTGTTGCGCCCGCCTGAGCTGGTCGTACGCGGCACCACGGCCTCCGTTGTCCATGCGCCGCACCACTCGAAATGCGGCGCTGCATCTTCGATGGATCGATAAAACTCCCTTTCACTGCTGGTTGGCAAGGGTTAGAGTGAATTTTGATCGATCCAAATTCTGAGGCACCATCTCGGTCCACCGACGAGAGGCACCACCCTGTGAACACGGCCGTCCAAGGGCACAGCACCGCGAACCCGTCTCCCACGGACGTCGTCACCGAGGGCTTGCAGCCCTTCCTGCACGACGCCTGCACCACGCTCTACGCGCCCAGCCTGGTGCTGTCCCGACCAGGCGGGGACATCTCCGCCGGTGCGGACGGCTTCTTCCACGGCGACCGCCGGGTGCTGTCGAGCCTGGCGGTCCGGGTCGAGGGCGTCCCCCTGATCCCGGTCGGCCACACCCTCGGCCCCGCCGACAGGACCGCCTTCCGCGCGATCCTGCGCGGTGTCGGGGAACACACCGCCGACCCCGCGGTCACGCTGCGCCGGGTCCGCTCGGTGGCGCCGGGCACGCTCCGCGAGGAGCTGGAGATCGTCAACGCGGGGCTGCGGCGGATCCGTCTCGACGTGGTGGTCGCCGCGGCCACGGACCTGGCGCGGATGACCGACGTCAAGTCCGGGCGCACGGTCGCCGCGCTCCCCGCGAGGGCCGATGACACCGGGCTGACCTGGGGCGACGACGAGCTGACCGTACGGCTGCGGCCGGTGTCGGTGGCCGTGACCGCTCCCGGTGCCGGTGCCGGTGCCGGTGCCGGTACGGTGTCGGGTCCGGCGTCCGGCCGCGCGCCGATGCCGGAACAGGACTCCGGCAACGGTTCAGGACCGCGCGAGCCGCTGGTCGACGCCGACAGCGGTGAGCTGCGTTACACCGTGGAGCTGCCGTCGGGCGGCACCTGGCGGGCGACGGTCGAGTGCGGTGTCAGCGACGCGGAGCCGGACCAGTTCCCGGCCGTCGCGCGGGACGCCGTACCGTGGTCGCCCACCGAGCTGCGCAGCGCCGACGGCCGTCTGGACCGGCTGCTGGCCCGGTCGGTGGGCGACCTGGAGCGGCTGCTTCTGTCGGACCCGCTGCACCCAGAGGACCGTTTCCTGGCCGCCGGGTCGCCGTGGTTCCTGACGCTGTTCGGCCGGGACTCGCTGTGGGCGGCGCGGATGCTGCTGCCGCTGGGCACGGACCTGGCCGCGGGGACGCTGCGCACGCTGGCCCGCCGCCAGGGCACCGTCACCGATCCCCGTACCGAGGAGCAGCCCGGCAAGATCCTGCACGAGGTGCGCCGCGAGACCCTGCACCTGGCCGAGGGCGCGAAGCTCCCGCCGGTGTACTTCGGCACCGTGGACGCCACCCCGCTGTGGGTGATCCTGCTGCACGACGCGTGGCGCTGGGGTCTCGACCCGCGGCAGGTGCGCGAGCTGCTGCCGCACGCCGAGGCCGCCCTGGAGTGGCTGGCCACGTACGGCGACGCGGACGGCGACGGGCTGCTGGAGTACATCGACACCACCGGCCACGGGCTCGCCAACCAGGGCTGGAAGGACTCCGGCGACTCGATCCGCTGGCGCGACGGCCGTCTCGCCAAGGCGCCGATCGCGCTCTGCGAGGTCCAGGCGTACGGGTACGAGGCGGCGATGGCGGGCGCGGCGCTGCTGCGGGCCTTCGACCGGCCGGGCGCCGAGCGCTGGGAGCAGTGGGCGGACCGGCTGCGCAGCCGCTTCCGGGAGAGCTTCTGGGTCGAGGACGAGCAGGGCCGCTACCCGGCCGTCGCCCTCGACGCCGACAAGCGTCCGGTGGACGCCGTGACCTCCGGCTTCGGCCACCTGCTGGGCACCGGGCTGCTGGACCCGCGGGAGAGCGCCCTGCTGGCCGCCCGGATCGCGGGACCCGAGCTGGACTGCGGTTTCGGGCTGCGCACGCTGAGCACGGACTCCACCGGTTTCAACCCGTTCGGCTACCACATCGGCTCGGTCTGGCCGCACGACACCGCCATCGCGGTGCACGGCCTGGTCCGCGCCGGATTCCCCCGCGAGGCCGCCAAGCTGGCCGAGGGCCTGATCGCCGCGTCCGCCGGTTTCGACGGACGGCTGCCGGAGCTCTTCGCCGGGCACGGCTCCGAGCTGGACAGCGCGCCCGCCCCGTATCCGGCGGCCTGCCGTCCGCAGGCGTGGTCGGCGGCCTCCGCCGTCCTGCTGGTCCAGGCCGCGCTCGGGCTGGAGGCCGATGTGCCCGGCGGGTCGCTGCGGATGTCCCCGCTGGCGGCGGGCCGTCTCGGCCCGCTGACCATGAGCGGTCTGCGGGTCGGCGAACAGCCGCTGGCCGTACGGCTCGACGCGGACGGCCGGGCGGGGGCGGATGCTCCCGACAGCCTGACGGTGGAGGGCGCGGACCGCTTCGGCGCGGCGGGCTGAGCGCCGCCGCGCCCGCGTAGCCGTGAGGGGGCCGTTCCTTCGGTCACTGCCCCCGGTCGGTGGGCTCCGGTCCCGGTCCGGAGTCGGTGTTCTCGGCGGTACGGGCAGGGAGCGGGGTCCAGGCGGCGTCGTGCTCGGCGCTGCGCTGGACCGCGTCCAGGACGAGCTGGACCTCCAGGGCGTCCGCGAAGGACGGCTCGGGGTCGCGCCCCTCCGCGATGGCGGTGACCAGGTCGCTGGCCTGGTGGGTGAAGGCGTGCTCGTAGCCGAGTCCGTGGCCCGGCGGCCACCAGGCCGACAGGTAGGGGTGGTCGGGTTCGGTGACCAGGATGCGGCGGAAGCCCTGTTCCGCCGGTGGCTGAGCGGCGTCGAGGAACTCCAGTTCGTTGAGGCGTTCCAGGTCGAAGGCGGCGGAGCCGAGGGAGCCGTTGATCTCGATCCGCAGGGCGTTCTTGCGGCCGGTGGCGAAACGGGTCGCCTCGAAGGTGGCCAGCGCGCCGCCGTGGAAGCGGCCGAGGAACACCGTGGCGTCGTCCACGGTCACCTCGCCCCGCGCGGCGGGCACGGCGCCGGGCAGCGGTCGTGTCGGCACGAAGGTCTCGCTGAGCGCGGCGACGCCCGACAGCCGGTCGCCCGTCAGGTGCTGAGCGAGGTCGATGATGTGCGAGCCGATGTCGCCCAGCGCGCCCGATCCGGCGTGCTCGCGCCGCAGCCGCCACACCAGCGGGAACCGCGGGTCCACGATCCAGTCCTGGAGATACACGGCGCGTACGTGCCGGATCCGGCCGAGCCGTCCGTCGGCGACGAGGCGGCGCAGCAGCGCGAGCGCCGGGACCCGCCGGTAGGTGAAGCCGCACATGGCGCGGACGCCCGACTCCCGCGCCCGGTCGGCGGCCCGGCACATCGCGCGGGCCTCGGCCACCGAGTTGGCGAGCGGCTTCTCGCACAGGACGTGCTTGCCCGCCGCGAGCGCGGCGACGGCGATCTCGGCGTGGCTGTCGCCCGGTGTGCAGATGTCGATCAGGTCGATGTCGTCGCGGGCGATCAACTCCCGCCAGTCGGCGGTGCTTTCGGCCCAGCCGAGCCGCTCGGCGGCGGTCGCGGCCCGCTTGGGGTCGCGACCGCACAGCGCCGCCATATGGACGCGGGCGGGCAGGTCGAAGACATGGTCGACGGTACGCCAGGCCTGTGAGTGCGCGGCGCCCATGAAGGCGTGCCCGACCATGCCGACGCGTAGCCGCTGAGTGGTCATGTGGTCTCCCTGCTCATCGGGGTTCGGTGCGCGCAAGCGCGCGGTGAAAGGAAGGGGAGCCGCCGGGGTCAGAAGCCCAGCGGCAGGTAGTCCGCCACGTTGGACTGGGTGATGGTCTCCGAGGCGAGCCGCAGTTCCTTGGGCACGCCCAGCTCCGTCAGGTCGGCCATGCCGCGGTTGTTGGCCAGCAGCCGGGCGAGCGAGACGGCTGAGCCCGCCATCGTCGGGCTGTAGGTGACGGTGGCCTTGAGGACCGTGTTGTCGTCGCGGATCTGCTCCATGACCTTGCGCGAGCCCGCCCCGCCGACCATGAAGAACTCGTCCCGCCCGGCCTGCTTGACCGCGGCGAGCACGCCGACGCCCTGGTCGTCGTCGTGGTTCCACACCGCGTCCAGCTTCGGCGCCGCCTGGAGCAGGTCGGAGGTGACCTGGTGGCCCGAGTCGATGGTGAACTGCGCCGAGACGCGGTGCTTGACGCTCATGCCGTACGTGGCCAGGGCCTCCTTGAAGCCGCGGCTGCGGTCCTGGGTCAGCGGCAGATTGTCGATCCCGGCGATCTCGGCGATCGTCGCGTTGGTCTTCCCGTCCGCCTTGAGGCGGCTGCCGATGAAGTGACCCGCGGCCACACCCATGCCGTAGTTGTCGCCTTTGATCAGGACCCGGAACGCCTGTTCGTCGGAGAACTGCCGGTCGAGGTTGACCACCGGGATACCGGCCTGCATGGCCTTGCGTCCGGTGGCCGTGAGCTGGGCGCCGTCGAAGGGCAGCACCACGATGACGTCGGGCTTGGACTGGATCAGCGTCTCCATCGCGGCGCGCTGGGCGGTGGCGTCCTCGCCCGCCTCCACGGCCTTGAAGGTGACCTCGGAGAACTGCTTGGCGCGGCGCTGCGCGTTGGTGGTGATGGCCGCGAGCCAGCCGTGGTCGGCGGCGGGGGCGGAGAAGCCGATGGTGATGGCCTTGCCGGGTGCGCCGCTGTCCACGGGCGCGGCCGGGGCAGAGCTCTGCGCGGACGGCTTGTCCTCGCTGTTGGAGGTGCAGGAGGCGACCAGGGCGGTGGCACCGACGGCCGCGCCGCTGAAGAGGATGTTTCTGCGGGAGACACGGGAGCTTCTTGACTGTTCGGACATTTCGTCCTCCGCGAGGGTGGGTGGTGCCGTGCGCGTGGCGTACGGCGTACGGCGGGCGGCTGGGAGAGACCGGAAGGAGGAGAGCGCCGTTGGCGGTCAGAGACGGCGGCGCAGCAGCAGCTTGCTCGGCTGGAACTGCTGGACCAGGACGGCGCCCGCGATGATGGCGCCCTTGACGATGTTCTGCACTTCGGCCGGCAGATTGTTGAGGATGAACAGATTGGTGATGGTGGTGAAGACCACCACGCCGAGCAGCGAGCCGACGACGGTGCCCCGGCCGCCGGTCAGTACGGTCCCGCCGATGATGACGGCGGCGATGGCGTCGAGTTCGTACAGGTCGCCCTGGCCCGAGGAGCCCGCGTTGGCCTGGGCGACGACCATGATCGCGGCGATGCCGCAGCACACGCCGGACAGCGCGTACAGATAGACCGTCTGGCGGCGGACGTTGATGCCCGCCAGGCGGGCCGCCTCCGCGTTGCCGCCGACGGCGACGGTGCGGCGGCCGAAGGCGGTGCGGTTGAGCAGCACCCAGCCGACGGCGGCGACGGCCGCGAACAGCCAGACCAGCAGCGGGATGCCGAGAAACTTGTTCTCCGCGAAGCGGTTGACGGCCCCGACGTCGACCTCCTGGGTCTTCTTGTCGGAGATCTTGGCGGCCAGACCGCGGGCGCTGACCATCATGGCGAGGGTGGCGATGAAGGGGACGAGGCGGCCGTACGCGATCAGCAGGCCGTTGACCGTACCGGCGACGGCGCCGACGATCACGGCGGTGAAGACCATGCCGGGCACGCCGAAGTCTTGGGTGGCGATCGTCGTGCACCACACGGCGGCCAGCGCGGTGAGCGCCCCGACGGACAGGTCGATGCCGCCGCCGATGATGACGAAGGTCATCCCGATGGCGATCACGCCGATCGCCGACGCCTGGGTGAGCACATTGAGGATGTTGCCGCTGGTCAGGAAGCGGTCGTTGGCGCTGATCAGGCCGATGACCACGAGTGCGGCCAGGACCGCGGTGAGTCCGAGATTGCGCCGTACGGGCTCGGCCGCGTCCCGTCTCCACCAACTCGTCGGTTCGGTCTTCGCCGCCGGCGGCGGCGAGGTGAGGTCGGTCGTCACTGGTCCGTCCCTTCCAGCAGTGCCCCCGCCATGACCAGGTCGAGGACCAGGTGTTCGTCCAGCTCGCGCGCCGGGGCCTCCCGTACGATCCGGCCCTCGCGCATCACCAGGACCCGGTCGGCCAGGCCCAGCACCTCGGGGACCTCGCTGGAGACCAGCAGCACCCCCACGCCTTCGTCGGCCAGGTCCCTGATCACCCGATACAGCTCGGCGCGGGCTCCGACGTCGACGCCTCGGGTGGGTTCGTCGAGCAGCAGCAGGCTGGTGCCGCCGAGCAGCCAGCGGCCGACGACGACCTTCTGCTGATTGCCGCCGGACAGGGTGCCGGCCTTGCGTCCGACATCGCGCGGGCGCAGGTCGAGCCGGTCGGCGATGCCGCGCGCGGCGGTGCGTTCGGCGCCGCCGCGTACGAACCCCGCGGTGGTGTGCCGGGTCAACGAGGCCAGGCCGATGTTGCGTTGGACGGCCTCGTCCAGCAGCAGCGCCTGGCTCTTGCGCTCCTCCGGCGCCAGGCCGAGCCCTGCGCGCACGGCGGCGGGGACGCTGCCGGGCCGCAACCGCAGCCCCCGTACGAGGACATGGCCGTGGTCCGGGCGGCGCGCGCCGAAGACCGTCTCCAGCAGTTCCGAGCGGCCGGAGCCGACGAGTCCCGCGATGCCGACGATCTCGCCGGGCGCGACGGTGAGCGAGACGTCGCTGAACTCGCCCTGGCGACTGAGGTGTTCCACCCGCAGCAGTTCGGCCTTCGGCTCCTGACGGGCGGCGGTTGCGGCGGCCGACCGCTTGGAGAGGGTGGGGCGGGGCGGGAAGACGTACTCCAGGGAGCGGCCGGTGATCAGGCCGACGAGTTCCTTGGTGGGGGTCGAGGCGGGCAGGTCGGCGGCCGTGGTGCGGCCGTCCTTGAGCACGGTGACGCGGTCGCAGATCTCGCGGATCTCGTCGAGCCGGTGCGAGATGTAGATGACGGCGATGCCCTGGCCGCGCAGTTCGCGGATGATCCGGAAGAGGTTGGCGACCTCGTCGTGGGCGAGGACCGCGCTCGGTTCGTCCATGACCAGCAGCCTGGCCTCGCGGGACAGGGCGCGGCCCATGCTGACGATCTGCCGTGCGGCGGCGGGCAGTTTGCCGATGGTGCGGTTGACGGGGATCTCGGCGTGGCCGAGGCGGCCGAGGACGGCGCGGGCCTGCTCGCGCATGCCGGGCCTGCGGACGAATCCCGCGGTGCGCGGTTCGTGGCCGAGCAGCACGTTCTCCGCGACGGTCATGTGCGGGACGAGGTCGAGTTCCTGGTAGATGGTGGCGATCCCGGCGCGCATGGCCGCCTGGGGGTCGGCGAAGGTGACCGGTCTGCCCCGCCACTCGATACGGCCGGAGTCGGGCCGGTGCACTCCGGAAAGCACTTTGATCAAGGTGGACTTGCCCGCGCCGTTCTGGCCCAGCAGGCAGTGCACCTCCCCCGGCCGGACCGCCAACTCGACGCCGTCCAGGGCCCGGACGCCGGGGAAGGTCTTGACGACCCGGTCCAGACGGAGGATCGGCTCCCGGACGAGGTGGCGGCCCGTGGACGCGGCGGAACGGGCGGGTGGGCTGGGAGGGTTGGCGGTCATAGCTGTCTCCCGTAGTGGAGTTCGCTGGCCAGCAGCGCGGCGCCGACGACCCCGGCCCGCGGGCCGAGTTCCGACAGGACGATCGCCAGATTGCCGGTGGCCAGCGGCGGCGAACGTTTGTAGACCACGCTGCGGATCTCGGCGAGCAGGAGGTGGCCGAGTCCGGCCAGGCCGCCGCCGATGACGATCATCGACGGGTTCATGAGGCTGACGAGGTGGGTGAGGACCTGTCCGACGCGGTGGCCGCCGTCCCGGACGAGGTTGAGGCAGACGAGGTCGCCGCCCGCCGCGCACTGGGCGACGTCCGCGGCGGTCACCGCTCCGTGGGCGGCGAGCCGTTCGGCCAGCGCCTCGGAGCGTCCGGCGCGGGCGGCGGCGGTGGCGTCCCTGGCGAGGGCGACACCGCCGAAGTGCGCCTCGAGACAGCCGGTGTTGCCGCAGGAGCAGGGCAGGCCCGCCGCCTCGACCTGGATGTGTCCGATGTCGCCCGCCGAGCCTTCCGAGCCACGGTAGATCTGGCCGTGCACCTGGACACCGCAGCCGATGCCGCTGCCGATCTTCACGAACAGGAGGTTGTCGACGGAGCGGGCGACGCCGCTGTGGTGTTCGCCGAGCGCCATCAGATTCACGTCGTTGTCGACGACGACCGGGCAGCCGTGCTCGCTGGTCAGAGTGGAACGCACCGGGAAGCGGTCCCAGCCGGGCATGATCGGCGGGGAGACGGAGACGCCGTCCCGGAAGCTGACCGGTCCCGGCAGGCCGATGCCGATGGTGTCGAGCCGGGCGCTGCGGCTCTGCGCGCCCAGTTTGCGCAGGAGTTCGCTGACCCGGTCGAGCACGGGTCCGGGTCCCTGGCGGATGTCGGCGCTCTCGGAGTACGAGGCGACCGCCGCCAGGCGGCCGTCGGTGATCTCGATGTCGATGGAGCTCGCGCCCAGGTCGACCGCGGCGAAGCGCAGTTCCGGGTCGAGTTGGACGAGGGTGGAGCGGCGACCGCCGCGCGAGGCCGCGGGTCCCGCCTCCAGGATCGTGCCGCTCGCGATCATCCGGTCGAGTTCGGCCACCAGCCGTGGGCGCGGCATCTCCAGCTCGTCGGAGAGCTGCGCCCGGGACAGCGGCCCGAGGTCACGCAGTCGGCTCAGTACGCGGTACTGGATGCTCACAGGCCCACACTTCCTCTGACGGCATCAGAAGTTGTGACGGAACGTTAGGACCGCACCAAGGGTCGGTCTAGAGCTTTCACAGAGATTGCTAAAAGTTGTTATAGGGATGACAAAAAGAGTGGACGGTCCGAACTGAAGGTGGATCACTTCCGGCCACGCGTCAGGGAGTTGATCCGGTGGCGGGCGTTCCGGGGCGGCGGGCACACACGCGGGCCCCGCCGGAAGGGGGAGTTCCGACGGGGCCGTTCGGGAGGGCGCGGGAGGTCAGAGGGCGGCGGTCTCCTTCTTGACCAGGGCTCCCTCGGGCGCGGACCGATCGGGCGCGGACTGATCAGGCGCGGGCCGGCCGGGTACGGGCTGGCCGGGCGTGGCCGACGGCGCGGAGGCGTCGTCCTCGTCGGACAGGGTCGACTCGTCGAAGGGCAGCTCTCCCGCGAAGACCCGCCGCGCGCGGTCGCGGTCGAACTCCTTCGTCCAGGTGCCGATCAGGACGGTGGCGACGGCGTTGCCCGCGAAGTTGGTCACGGCGCGGGCCTCGCTCATGAAGCGGTCGATGCCGACGATCAGACCGATGCCGTCGACCAGCGCGGGACGGTGCGACTGGAGTCCGCTGGCGAGCACGGCCATGCCGGAGCCCGAGACCCCGGCGGCGCCCTTGGAGGCGATCATCATGAACAGCAGCAGCGAGATCTGCTGGCCGAGGGAGAGCGGCTGGTCCATCGCGTCGGCGATGAACAGCGACGCCATCGTCAGATAGATCATCGTGCCGTCGAGGTTGAAGGAGTAGCCGGTCGGGACCGTGATGCCGACGACGGGCCGGCTCACCCCGAGGTGTTCCATCTTGGCGATCAGCCGCGGCAGCGCCGACTCCGACGACGACGTGGAGACGATCAGCAGGAACTCCCTGGCGAGGTAGCGCAGCAGGTGGAAGAGGTTGACCTTGGCGAACAGCCACAGCACCGCGCCGAGGACGGCCACGACGAAGATCAGGCAGGTCACGTAGAAGCCGATCATGATCGTGGCCAGCGCCTTGAGCGCGTCCACGCCCGCGGAGCCGACGACGGCGGCGATCGCGCCGAACGCGCCGACGGGGGCCGCCCACATGATCATCGACAGGACGCGGAAGACCAGTTTCTGGATGTGCCCGACGCCGCGCAGCACGGGCGCCCCGACCGGTCCCGTGGCCTGGAGGGCGAAGCCGACGAGCAGCGCCACCAGCAGCGTTTGCAGCACCTGGCCCTGCGTGAAGGCGGAGACCAGGGTGGTCGGGATGATGCCGAGGACGAAGTCCACGCCTTCGGTGGGGGCGTCGGTGGCCTGGGCCTGGCCCGCGTTCTTCAGCGCCTCGGTCAGGTGCAGCCCGCTGCCGGGGTGCAGGATGTTGCCGACCAGCAGGCCGACGGCGAGCGCGGCGAACGACATGGTGACGAAGTAGCCGAGCGCGAGGCCGCCGACCTTGCCGACCTTGGCGGCGTTGCGGACGGATCCGATGCCGAGCACGAGTGTGCAGAAGATGATGGGCGAGATCATCATCTTGATGAGATTGACGAAGCCGGTGCCGATCGGCTTCAGCTCGACGGCCACACCGGGCGCGAGGAGGCCCAGCACGGCGCCCGCGATCGTCGCCAGGATGACGGCGGTGTAGAGGTAGTGGGTATGGTCTCGACGGCTCGTGACGTCGCTGGGGGCCTGGGCTGACACCTTCGTCTCCCTCGGTCCGCGGGCGCCGTCCCGAACGCCCGCGATCGGACAGGTCCCGGTGACTATGCGCTCGGGGCGTGAGCCAGGTCACGTTTGCGTTCATTGAGTTCGCGGGTTGGCGTGCACACTGTTGTGCATGCCCGCCATACCCCCCACGTCGAGCACGGCGGCCGGACCGACGCACCAGGCCGGCGCGGCGAGCCCGGCCGCCCGGTTCACCGTGCCCGGACTGAGCCGCTTCCGCCGCACTCGGACCCGGCCGCGCAGCCTGGCCGGTCAGCTCTTCGCCGTGCAGGTGGTGATCGTGGCCCTGGTGGTCGGCGGCTGCGCCGTGCTGGCGTACGTCAACGCGGGCAGCCGGGCCGAGGACGCGGCCCGTGACCGGGTCTCCGCCGCGGCCACCGCCGTCGCGGACTCCGACACCGTCGTGCGGGCGGCGCGCTCCGCCGATCCCACCGCGGCCCTCCAGCCGTACGCCGACCGCGTCGCCGCGGACGCGGGCGTGGACTTCGTGACGATCATGGACACCCACGGCATCCGCTGGACCCATCCCGACAGGTCGCTGATCGGGAAGCACTTCCTCGGCCACATCGGCCCCGCCCTGCGCGGGCAGACGTTCACCGAGACGTACACCGGTTCGCTCGGCGCCTCGGTACGCGTCGTGACGCCGGTCCGCTCCGGCGACCGGATCGTCGCGCTGGTGAGCGTCGGCATCAAGGTCGACACCATCAGCCAGCAGGTCCGCAAGCAGCTCACCGCCTTGGTCGCGGTGGCGCTGGCCGCGCTCGTCGTCGGCGGCCTCGGCACGTATGTGGCCAACCGACGGCTGCGCACGCACACCCACGGGATGGCCGCGACGGAGCTGAGCCGGATGTACGACTATCACCAGGCGACGCTGCACGCGCTGCGCGAGGGCCTGATCCTGCTCGACGCCGACCGCAGGGTCGCGCTGTGCAACGACGCGGCGCGCGAGCTGCTGAGTCTCGGCGAGCAGGAGGTCGTCGGCCGGTACGTGGACACGCTCGGCCTGCCGGTGTCGCTGACCGGCGTGTTGCTGGCCGCCGAGCCGCGGGTCGACGAGGTGCACCTGACGTCCGAGCGGGTCGTGGTCGTGAACACCTCGCCGGTACGCGGCGGCGAGCGCCGCGGCACCGTGGTCACCCTCCGCGACCACACCGATCTCCAGGCGCTGACCGGGGAGTTGGACTCGGTGCGCGGCTTCGCCGAGGCGCTGCGTTCCCAGGCCCACGAGTCGTCCAACCGGCTGCACACCGTCGTGTCGCTGATCGAACTGGGCCGCGCGCAGGAGGCGGTGGACTTCGCCACCTCGGAGCTGGAACTCGCCCAGGCGCTCACCGACCGGGTGGTGGCGGCGGTCGGCGAACCGGTGCTCGCGGCGCTGCTGCTCGGCAAAGCCGCCGAGAGCCACGAGCGCGGGGTTGAGTTGACCGTCACCGAGGACAGCCGGATCGACGACGGGGTCCTGCCGCCCGCGCTCACCGCCCGCGACCTGGTCACCGTGCTGGGAAACCTGATAGACAACGCGATCGACGCGGCCGTCGAGGGCGCCGCGCGCGGCGGCGGCCGGCCGTCGGTCACCGTACGGGCCAAGGTCGAGGAGGACGAGCTGCTGCTGAAAGTCACCGACTCCGGGCGCGGCGTCGACCCCGCCACCATCCGCGAGGTGTTCCGGCGCGGCTGGACCACCAAGAGCGAGGGCCACGGTCTCGGCCTCGCCCTGGTCGAGCAGGCCGCGCGGCGCGCGGGCGGCACGGTCGGCCTCGACCGCGCCGAGGGCGGCGGCGCGGAGTTCACCGTACGGCTGCCGCTGGGGCAGGAGGCACGCGCGTGATCAGGGTCCTGGTCGTCGAGGACGATCCCGTGGCGGCCGACGCGCACCGGATGTACGTCGAGCGGCTGCCCGGCTTCGCGGTGGTGGCCGTCGTCCACACCGGCGGCGCCGCCCTGCGCCTGCTGGACCGGCAGCCTGTGGACCTGGTGCTGCTCGACCTCCATCTGCCGGACGGCCACGGTCTCGACCTGGTACGACGGATGCGCAGCGCGGGGCAGAGCGCCGATGTGGTGGCGGTGACCTCGGCGCGGGATCTCGCGGTCGTACGGCAGGCCGTCTCGCTCGGGGTCGTGCAGTATCTGCTCAAGCCGTTCACCTTCCCCTCGCTGCGGGACCGGCTGGAGCGCTGGGCGCGCTACCGCAGTGACGCGGCGGGCGGTGAGGCGTCCGGGCAGGACGAGGTGGACCGGGTGCTGGGGGCGCTGCGCAGTCCGCAGGCCACCGTGCTGCCGAAGGGGCTGAGCGGTGCGACCCTCGAAGCGGTGACCTCGGCCTTGCGGGCGGCGGCGGACGGCGGTTTGTCGGCGGCTTCGGCGGCGCAGGCGGCGGGGGTCTCGCGCATCACGGCCCGCCGCTATCTGGAGCACCTGGTCGACACCGGGCTCGCGGTCCGCAGCCCGCAGTACGGGCAGGTCGGCCGCCCGGAGCTGTGTTACCGCTGGTCGGACGGGGCGAAGCCGTAGGGCGGTACGCCGGGGCGGTACGGTCCGGGCCGGTCAAGGACGGTACGGGTCGGGGCGGGCACGGCCGGTGCGGGCCCGGTCGGTGCGGCGGGTGACGGGCGCGGCGGCGGGCGACGTACGGTGATCATGCGGGTGGGCGGGATGTCGCGGGTGTACGCCCGCGCCGCACGGCCGCAGCCGTCCTCGTCATCAAAGTCGCAGTCGCAGTCGCAGTCGCAGTCGCCCCACGGTCAGGAGCCGTCGCATGGTCACGCAGCCGCCGCCGTCGCTCGCCGACGTACCCCACCGGATCGGCCTCGGCCTGGCCGCTCTCGGGCGGCCCGGATACATCAATCTCGGCCGGGAGCGGGATCTGCCGCCGGGCCGGGACGTGGCGGCGATGCGTCGGCGGACGCACGAGGTGCTGGACTTCGCGTACGCGCACGGCGTGCGCTACTTCGACGCGGCGCGCTCGTACGGCCGGGCCGAGGAGTTCCTGGCCGAGTGGCTGGACGCGGGCGGTGACCGGCCAGGGGTCATGGTCGGCAGCAAGTGGGGTTACACCTATACGGCGGACTGGCGGGTCGACGCGGAGACCCATGAGGTCAAGGACCACAGCGTCGGGGTCTACGACCGTCAACTCGCCGAGACGCGCGGGCTGTTCGGCGACCGGCTCGACCTCTACCAGGTGCATTCGGTGACACCGGACAGCCCGGCTCTCACCGATCCCGTCCTGCACCGGCGGCTGGTGGCGCTCGCCGATCAGGGGGTGGCCGTGGGCATCTCGACCAGCGGGCCCCGGCAGGGTGACGCGATCCGCGCCGCTCTCGATGTCGGCGTCGACGGGCGTCCGGTGTTCGGCAGCGTCCAGTCCACCTGGAATGTCCTGGAGCCGTCGGCGGGCCCCGCCTTGGCGGAGGCGCACGAGGCGGGTCGTACCGTCATCATCAAGGAAGGTCTCGCCAACGGGCGTCTCGCCGAACGCGACCCGCGACTGGACGCGGTGCTGGCTCCGGTCGCCGAGGCGACGGGAGCCTCCTACGACGCTCTGGCGCTGGCCGCCGCGCTGCGTCAGCCGTGGGTCGACGTGGTGCTGTCGGGAGCGGCGACCGAGTACCAACTGGCCTCGAATCTGCGCGCGACTGACGTCCGCCTCGACGACGCGCAACTCGGCCTCCTCGTCACCGAGTTGGCGCAGACACCGGCCGCGTACTGGGATCACCGCTCGCGCATGCCGTGGAACTAACTTGGAACTGACGGGGTCACACATCGGCGGCCGGCAGCCGGAGTTCGAAGCGGGCGCCGCCGCTCGGCGCTGCGCCGACGGTGAGCGTGCCGCCGTGCCGGTGCGCCACGTCGCGGGCGATGGCCAGGCCGAGTCCGGCCCCGCCGTCGTCCCGGCTGCGGGCCTCGTCGAGCCGTACGAACCGCTCAAATATCCGCTCGCGCTCGGCCTCCGGTACGCCTGCGCCGTCGTCTGCAACCGCGAGCACGATCCGGCCGTCCCCGCGGCGTACGGACACGGTGACCTCGGTGCGGGCGTGCCGTTGGGCGTTGTCGAGCAGATTGCGCACGAGCCGGGCCAACTGGCCCCGTGACCCGTTGACTTCCGCTCTCAAGGCGGCGTCCTGACCGATGTCGGCGGCGACCGGCGTACGGTCGGCGGCCCGCCCCTCGGCCTCCTCGCGCACCAACGCGGCCAGATCGACCGGCCGTTGTGTCGGGGTCTCCCCCGCGTCGAGGCGGGCGAGCAGGAGCAGGTCGGCCGCGAGTTGCTGGAGTCGCACGGTGTCCTTGACGGCGCCGGGGACGTCGAGCAACTGCGGGTGCGCGGAGCCCACTTCGAGCTGCGTGCGCAGGGAGGCAATCGGGCTGCGCAGTTCGTGCGAGGCGTCGGCGACGAAGCGGCGCTGCCGCTCGACGGACGCTTCGAGGGCGGTGAGCGTTTCGTTGGTGGTCCGGGCCAGCCGGGCCACCTCGTCGTGCGCCACGGGCTCCGGCACGCGCCGGGAGAGGTCCTCCGAGGCCGTGATGGCGGCCATCTCGCGGCGGATGCCCGCGACCGGGGCCAGTGCGCGGCGGGTGACCAGCCAGGTCACGCCGCCGACGACCGCCAGCAGGACGGGCAGTCCCGCCAGCATGACCACGGTGGTGGTGCGCACGGCGCTCTCGCGCGCCGCGAGCGAGGCGCCCGCGTGGACCAGGACCGTCTGCCCCGCGAGGTCGGTGGCCTTGACCGTCGCGAACCGGTAGGCGGCGCCGCGGCCGTCCAACGTGGCGTGTCCCGCGCCCTCTTGGACGGTGCCGCTGATCTCGCCGACGACGGGGTCGGCGGTGCCGGTGGGCGTGGCGTGGTCGTCGCTCCCCCGGCCGCTGGGGGTCGTCTCCTGCGCGTCGCCGTCGCGCCCGCCCCTGCCCCGGCCACGGCCGCCGCCTGCGCCGCCGTGGTCGTCGGCGGTCCCGCTCGGCGACGCGGTCGGTGGCGGCGTCGGTGCCGAGGTCGGACTGACGGTAGGTGTCGGCTCGGGCGCAGACCCACGCGGCCTGACGTCCGGCACGCCCGTGCCGCTGATCTTCTCCAGGGTCCTGCTCGCGGCGAGCAACCGCCCGTCCGTGGTGGTCACTTGGACGGGCGCGTCGTCGGGGAGGGCGAGTCCGGAGTAGAGCGCGGCGTCCGCCTTGCGGGTCGCGACGGTCACGGCGACGCGGCGTGCGGTGTCGTTGGCCTGGCTCTGGGCCTGCTCGGTGAGGTTGGCGCCGAGCGAGAGGAGGACCGCGATCCCGGCGGCCACCATCGCCACGGTCACCACGGCGGTCGCGCCCAGCACCGTCTTGGCCTGCACGGAGCCGAGCGGGCGGCGCCTCATGACGTGACCAGGCGGTAACCCGCGCCGCGTACCGTCTGGATGGTGGCCGCGCCCAGCTTGCGGCGCAGCGCGCTGATGTAGACCTCGATGATGTTGGGGTCGCCGTCGTAGGCGAAGTCCCAGACGTGCTCCAGGATCTCCGGCTTGCCGACCACCTGGCCCGCCCGGACGGCGAGTTGTTCGAGGACCGCGAACTCCTTGGCGGTGAGCGCCACTTCGTCCTCGCCGCGGAACACGCGCCGGGCGGAGGTGTCGACGGCGAGGCCGCCGACCCGCAGGACCGGCGAGGCACCGGGAGAGGCCCGGCGGCGCAACAGTGCCTTCACCCGTGCGACGAGCACGACGTAGGAGAAAGGCTTGGTCAGATAGTCGTCCGCGCCGGTGTCCAGGCCCTCGGCCTCGTCGTACTCGCCGTCCTTGGCCGTGAGCATCAGGATCGGTACGTCGTTGCCCGCGGCGCGCAGCGCGGCGCACACGCGGTAGCCGTTCATGCCGGGCAGCATGATGTCGAGGACGACGAGGTCGTAGGCGCGGTCTCCGGCCAGGTGCAGTCCCGAGAGCCCGTCGTGGACGACGTCCACGGCGAAGCCCTCGGCCGTCAGTCCCTTGGCCAGGGAGACGGCGAGTCTCTTCTCGTCCTCCACGATCAGCAAGCGCATGGGCCCACCCTCCCAAATCGAACCTGAAGCGATCTTCAGGTCGCTTCAGGCTGCCTTCAGCTTGCTCCGGCCATCGTGTTGGCACGGACACAGCAACGACACAGGCCGGGTACAGCCCGGCCGGGGAGGCTCCTCATGAAGCGCAACATCACCGTCGCCGCCGTCGCCGCGGCGGCCCTGCTCGCCGGTGGCGGCTACACCGCCATCGCCGCGGGTGACGACCACGGCGGCCGTGCGACGGCAGTCCCGAGCGCCACGTCCCCGCACGACGCGGGCGACGACCACGGCGGCGACCGCCGTACGCCGTCGACCGGTGCCCCGACGGGCGTCCCGCGCACCGGCGCCCCGACTCCCAGCAGCACCGGCCTCACGGCGGCCGAGGCCGTGACCGCCGCGCTCACGCTGTATCCGGGGACGGTCGTCTCCGTCGAGCGTTCCGGCGCGGATTTCTGGGAGGTCAGGGTGCTCGGAAAGGACGGCGTGCTACGCGAGTTGAGGGTGAACGCGACCTCCGGCACCGTCAGCCTGGACGGTCACCGTGGTGGCGGCCGGGGCGCGGCGACTCCCCGCCCGACGCGTTCGCCCGGAGGTGACGACCACGGCGGCGGCACTCCGAGCCCGACCCGCTCCCCCGGAGCCGACGACCACGGCGGTGACCGGTCGGGCGACGGTCATGGGAGCGGGCACGGCGCGGACGACGGCGGTCAGCACCGGGGCCGAGGCGGCGACGACTCCTGAGCCGTGGTCGCGGCGGGTACGTCAGGCGGCTCGCGCTGCCGCCGCCGTACCCGCCTCCCCCGGCCCCGTCGTGACCGGGCGTCAGCTGTCGGAACGCTTCCGGGCGGGTCCGGTTCCGTGGCGCACGATCAGGTCGGGGCGCAGGAGGTGGAGGGTGGCGGTCCGCGGGCCGGTGCGGGGGGGATGGCGCGCAGGAGGAGTTCGACGGCCTGTCGGGCCATCTGGCGTTCGGGGATGGCGACCGTGGTGAGGGCCGGTCGGGAGAGCCGGACCTCGGCGTTGCCGTCGGGGCCGACGACCGAGAGGTCGTCCGGGGCGGAGCGGCCGAGGGCTCCGGCGGCCTCCAGCGCGCCGAGTGCGAGAACGTCGTGGGTGGCGAAGACGCCGGTCACGCGCGGGTCGGCGGTGAGGGCGGCGGTCGCGGCGGCGAAGCCGCCCTCGGGGGTCGGTTCCGGGGCGAGGAGGACGGCGGTGTCGGGTACGGCGAGGCCGGCGGCGGCGAAGGCGCGGCGGAAGCCCGCGATCCGGACGGTGTGCGCGGGGCTGGCGACGGCGGCGACCCGCTCGTGGCCGAGGCCGCGCAGGCGCCGTCCCGCGAGGTGACCGGCGCCCTCGCAGTCGCTGGTGAGGACGGGGAACAGCTCGGGGCCGCGTTCTCCCAGGCGCAGAGCACGACGGGGAAGCGCGTCCGCCAGCAGCGGGAGGTGGTCGATGAGGTCGCGGTCGCCCGCTATCAGCAGGGCGTCGACCGAGCGGCTGGACAGACCGGCCATGATCGCCTGTCCGCGCGCGCTCGCCGCGCCCGGTGTGGCGGCGGGCTCCGCGCACGGGTCGTGACCGGCGGGTCTCGGTAGGGTGCCGGGATGACCGAGAGCTGGGACCCGTCGGGCGACGGGATCGTGCGGTTTCCGTCCGGTGCGCTGGTGCGCGGGCGCGGTCTGCGCCGACCGCTTCCGGCGGGCCCGACGCCGTCCTTCGGCGTCTATCTGCTGGGCGGCGAGCCGCCGTTGACGCGCTGGGAGGCGCGGTGGGTGCGCTGGCCGGATTTCCGGCTGCCCGCCGATCGACGGCAGGCGCGGGCGGCCTTCGAGGAAGCGCTGGCCCGGGCGGCGGACGAGCGGGTGGAGGTCGCGTGCGGCGGCGGCATCGGGCGGACCGGAACAGCCCTCGCCTGCATGGCCGTTCTGGACGGGGTCCCGGCGGACGAGGCCGTCGCCTTCATCCGCCGGCACTATCACCACCGCGCCGTGGAGACGCCGTGGCAGCGCCGCTTCATCCGCCGCTTCGACCGCGCGGAGCGCTGAGCGCGCGCCTGCGGCGATCCCCAACGCGCCAGACAGGTACGGGAATCCGTCATCGCTTGTTCGCTGATCGTAACGCGGGCGAAATGCCGGTTTGATGTCCTGTCGAGTCACAGAACGGCCCGGTCCCCGGCCTCTTCGTGAGAGCCGTACCGGAGGCGCTCAGGGCTCGGGGGCTCGGCGGACCCAGCGGTTCCGACGGGTCCAGCGGGTGAGCGGGGGGAGGACGGCCCGGATGGCGATGGACAGCGGGTCGGCGGCATGGGCGGACGGACCTCAGCCGCCGAGCGGCCGATGTCTGGTCAGTGTCGAACTCGGTATGAACCTCGGCGTCGAACTCGCCGTCACGCAAAGGGACATGCCCACGGCCTCGGTGGCCGACCGACCGGCGCCCGCGCTCTCGCTGGCCGTACGGACGCCGGGGCGGCAAGCCGTCCTGTCGGCCGCGCCCGGCGCGGCCCTGCCGGGTGAACACCGCGTCCTGGACGAGCACTTCGTGGTCGACGCGGACACCCACGAGGCGCCGAAGTGGCGGCAGCTCGCCGATGTGCTCTACGGGAGCAGGTCGCGCTCGGCAGGCGACGCGAGCCGCTGGCTGCTGGCCGTCACCGCGGCGCACGACACCTGCCGGATAGCGGCCGTTCCCTTGGTCAGGGACGGCGGTTGGGCGGTGCTCGACACCACGGACCGGCAGATCACCTTCGTACCGGTGACGACCTCGCTGCGGCCCTGGTTACTGCCGTCGTGCCTGCTCGGCTGGCTGACGGCGGGCGGCACACTCCAGGAACTGGCCGCCGCCCGGCTGGACTGCTTCCCCGCCGAATCGGACGCCCCGCGCCCCGGTGAGGGCTGAGCCCGATCCGGCTCTGCCGCACCCGAGGCCGGTGACGACACGCCCGCCCGTGTTCTCGGCCGCCGCGACCGGTGGGCCCGGAAAACCGTTCGACGGCTCCGCCGAGTCCTGACACTGTGGCGGACCATGACCGACTTCGAGCTGCTGACCGCCGCGGACGTACAGCTCATGCAGGACATGGCGCAGCGCGTCACCGCCGTGCGCCCTGACCTGGTGAACACCGACGCGTCGTACGGCGAGCTGGCGTGGAACTGGGGCAAGGGGCACGCCGCCGGCGGCGCGAACTGGCCGCGGCGGCTGTGGTTCTCCGGCGGGGAGCCGGTCGCGTGGGGCTGGGCCCAGCTTCCACACCGGCTGCGGCGCAGCGACGGTTCTGTGCGGGATGCGACCGGCGCCTATCTGGCGTATCAGGTCCACCCCGACCACGCGGGACTGGTCGATGAGGTGATCGACTGGTTCCACGCCACGACGCCGGACGTCGAGCGGACGGTGGTGCCGAGCGCCGCCGACACGTTCGGCCTGGCGCGGTGGGCGGCGCACGGCTACGAGCCCGATCCGGCCTCGCTCGGCGAGAAGGGGTCCTGGACGCAGCTCAACGAGCGGGAGCTGACCGACGTCGAGGAGCCGCTGCTGCCGGACGGATTCCGGTTCCGCACCGCCGAGGAGGCGGGACCGCAGGCCGCGGTCCGGGCCCATGTGGACGCGTGGGCGCCCTCGACGTACACGGCCGAGAGCTATGAGGGTGTCCGGCGGGCGACGGGCTACCGCGCGGATCTGCACCTCCTGGTGGAGGCGCCGGACGCGACGATGGCGTCCTCGACCATCATGTGGTTCGACGAGGCGAACGCGACCGTCGAGTTCGAGCCGGTCGGCACCCATCCGGAATACCGGCGTCTGGGGCTGGCCAGGGCGATGCTCCTGCACGGCATGCGTCGCGCGCGGGCCGCCGGGGCCACGCACGCGACCGTCGCCTGCCTGGGCGCGCCGGGCTATCCGGCGGCGCGCGCCCTGTACTACGGCGTCGGATTCCGGGAGTTCTCGCGGGACGCGCCGCTGATCAGGGTCCGCGCCTCCGCCTGAGCGGTCCGCGCCGGGAGTCACCGGACCAGCGCGGCGATCGGCGCACCGACCGCCACGCGCGGCCTCCTCGACTCCCTGGCGGGCCGTCCGCCGGAGGCACCCGTCCGGTCTACCGGCGGGATCAGAACAGCGCGTCGTCCTCGGACAGGCTCACGCGCGCCCCGGTGTCGAAGACGCCCTCCGACGTCCCCGCCGAGTACACGCGCATCTGCCCGGTGGTGGCGGCCACGAGATCGGGCAGCAGGTCACCGGTCAGGTCGCCGATGCCGAGGAGCGTGGTGAAGGGCGTCCAGCCGCCGGTGCCCGCCAGGACGCGGGCGCCGAGGCGGCCGTGTCCGTCGCCCGGATAGAGCCACAGCTTGCCCGTGGACAGCTCGGTCACGACGAGGTCGGGGCGGCCGTCGCCGGTCAGGTCGCCGGGGGCGGCGAAGGCGCCCATCACGTTCCAGCCGGGACCGACGAGCAGGCGGGTGCCGAAGGTGCCGTCGCCCCGGCCGGGGTACATCCACAACTGGCCGGTGGTGTCGCGGGCCAGCAGATCGCCCTTGCCGTCGCCGTCGAGGTCTCCGGCGGCGGTGACGGCGGTCATCGTGTTCCAGCCGGGGCCCACCAGGAGCCGGGCGCCGAAGGTGCCGCGGCCGGTGCCCGGGTACATCCACAGCCGGCCGGTGGTGTCGCGGGCCAGCAGGTCCTCCGTGCCGTCGCCGTTGAGATCGCCGTGCCGGGTCAGCGCCGACATGGAGTTCCAGCCGGACCCCTCAAGACCGGCGGTGCCGTCGCCGGGCAGCCGCCACAGCTTTCCGGAATACGTCCGCAGCAGCAGGTCCTGGCGGCCGTCGCCGTTGAGATCGCCGAACGGCTGGGCGGGGCGTTTGAAGACTCCGTACGGCGCGAACCACGGCAGGTACTCGGGGCCTCCCTGGCACTCCCGCAGGGTGTGCGCCCAGCGGAAGGAGCTGAGGTTGTGGTCGAGGGTGGCGCCGGGACTGGTGAACCGCGAAAGCTCCCAGCGGTCGTCGCCGGTGCCGGTGGTGTCGGCCTCGACGTCGTGGACGGCGTCGAGGTACTGGTAGTCGGCCAGGCTGTACATGCACAGGGCGTGGTAGCCGGTGCGGTTGTAGACCGAGGACGCCTTGTCGTCCCACGCGCCGAGGGTCGGCTGCGCGGCGGTATAGGACGTCATGGTCCCCTGGCCGCCGGGCTGGTCGAACAGGCACAGGGCGCCCTGCGGGCACCGGTCGTAGCCGGTCGCGGCTTGCGCGGGGGCGACTCCCCCGGCCACAAGTCCGAGCGCGACGGCGGTGGTCAATAAGGTGGCGCGCAGTGAGGCGCGCAGTGAGATACGCATGACGGTCCCCCCAAGGAACATCCGGCCCGCCGGGCGGGTGCGGGCCGGGCACACCTTAGTCGTGCCCGGCCCGGCGTGTACGGCACTCGGCGGTACCGTTCCCCGCCCGGGAGGGGTGGACGGGGAACGGCGGTCATGGTCCGGCGGGTCCTGTCGGCCCTAGGTGACGGTCAGGCCGAAGACGTGCAGCCGGGTGCCCGCCTGATCGCCGGTGACCGTGGTCGGCAGGGTGACGTACGCCAGCGTCCTGCCCGCGGCCAGCGGGATCCTGGTGGCGTACAGGCTGACGGCGGTGTCGGCCGGATAGCCGCTGTTCGGCGGACGGTTCCAGCGGGGTGCGGTGGCGACGGGCTCGTCCTCGGGGAGCGGGGTGCTCGGGGTCCAGTTGGTGAGGGCGAGGGTGAACGGGGCGGTGCTGCCGTCGGTGTACGTGAGGGTGCCGGTGCCCGATCCGCTGCCGTTGTTCGCGGCGCCGAGGAACCACAGGGCAGATCCGCTCGTGTCCACCGCGATGTGCTGTCCGGCCGCGACCACGTTGTCCGCGCCGCCCGGTGCCGGGTCCGGCCAGGTGAAGGTGGCCGGGCCGTGTGCGACGGATTGGCCCGGCTTGACGCCGACGTCGGCGAGGGCCTGGGCGGAGTAGCTGAATCCCGCGCCGTCGAAGTCGGCCGCGCCGGGGGCGGTCTCGTCGCCGACCCCGGTGTTGTCGTAGGCGGCGGCGAGTGATCCGTACAGCAGGGGCAGTGCGAGCGATCCGCCGTCGAGCGGGTGGTCGTGGCGGGCCACGGTGGCGGTACCGGTGAGGTCGAGCGCCGCGGAGGTGGCGTTCGCGCCGACGGTGACGGTCAGCTTGGTGGTGGCGGTGGCGCGGGGGCGCAGGGTCACCGCGGCCCGGGACGGTGTGACGGTGACGCCGGTCGGCGCCTTGATGTCGGCGGTGACGGTGACGGTCTGGTCGGTCGCGTTGCGCAGGGTGAGGGTCGCGGGGAACGCGGTGCCGGTGCGTGCCAGCTTGGTGGCGGAGGTCAGTCGCGCGGCCACCAGCGGCGCGGTGGTGACCTGTTGGCCGCCGGAGACGCTGAATCCGCCGCTCGCCGTCGCCGTCGCGGTGAGCCGCCACAGGCGGTTCTGCGCGTCGGCGGGCGGGGTCACCAGCCATGAGGTGCGCGGGCGGGTGCGGGGGTCGACACGGTTGAAGGTGGCGGGCGTCAGGGCCCGTACGGTCCATCCGGCGGGTACGTCGAGACCGAGCCGGACGTGCTGGAGCGTGCGCGTGCCGCCCGCGGTGAGGGTGGTGGTGACCACGTTGCCGTGGACGGGGTCGAGCGCGGCGGGGACCTGCGCGGTGACGGTACGGGCGCCGGTGGCCGTGGTGAGGGTGTGGGCGCCGGTCAGCGGCAGATCGCGGGAGGAGTTACCGACGTAGATCCGGTACGTGCCCGGAATCGTCGTCCAGGCGTGGGCCTTGGAGTCCCAGGTGCGCAGGTCGTCGGGCGCGAGGGTGAAGGTGACGCGCCGCGACTGTCCGGCCCGGAGGGTGACGCGCTGGAATCCCTTGAGCTGCTTGGGGGGTTCGCCCGCGCCCGCCGGGTCGCCGACGTAGAGCTGGGCGACCTCGGAGGCGGTACGGGTGCCGGTGTTCTTCACCGTCGCGGAGACCTTCACCGGCCCGGTCGTGCCGGTGACGCCCGGTGAGACGGTGAGCCCGCTGAAGGAGAAGGACGAGTAGGTCAGGCCGTAGCCGAACGGGAAGAGCGGGGTGAGGTGGTGGGCGTCGTACCAGCGGTAGCCGACCTCGAGTCCCTCGCTGTAGTGGTAGTCGGTGGTGTTGGTGGCCACATCGACGGTGCCCGGGTAGCGGGACGGGTCGGCGGTCGGCAGTTGCGCCATGCTCGCGGGCCAGGTCTGGGGCAGCTTGCCCGAGGGATTGACGTCGCCGAACAGGACGGAGGCCAGTGCGGCGCCGTTCTGCTGGCCGCCGTACCAGGACTCGAGGACGCCGTCGACCTTGCCGAGCCACGGCATGAGCACGGGCGCGCCGGTGTTGAGGACGACGATCGTGTGCGGGTTGGCCGCGGCGACGGCGGCGACGAGGTCGTCCTGCGCGCCGGGCAGGGTGAGATTCTGCCGGTCGCCGTCCTCGCTCTCGTCGTCGTTGACGACGACCACGGCGACGCTGTCCTGTCGGGCGGCGGCCGCCGCGGCGGCGATGGCCGCGGTGTCGGGCACCTGCCAGCCCAGGGTGACCGAGCCGTTGCCCGGCGGGCTGGTCGGCGTCCCGGCGACCGGTCCCGTGGGGCCGTTGACCGGCTGGTAGTTCTCGACCGTGATCGGGGTCCGCACGCCGCCCTTGAGGCGGATCGCGGACACGCCGGGGCCGTACTGCGCCCAGTCCTGGAAGACCGGCTGCCCGTCGAGGGTCATCCGGATGCCGCCGGTGTTGGCCATCGAGAAGGTGTACGTGCCGGTGACGGGTGCCGTCAGGTAGCCCTTCCACCGCACGGAGAATCCGGCCGGGTTGACACCTGGGCCGGGCGCGGCCGTGTAGTGGTCGTCGACGGTCGGCTCGACGCGGGTGAGCGCGGGGGTGCCGGACAGGTCGAGGTTGTTGAAGTACTGCGTGGTCAGGCCGGGTTGGCCGTCGGCGGTGGTGAAGGTCGCGGCCGGTACGGTCGGCAGCTTGTCGGTCACGCCGGGGACGTCGACTCCGGTTCTGCCGATGGCGACCTGGGCGCCGGTGCCGTCCGCGCCGAAGGCGGTCAGTTCGGCGATCGACCACCAACTGTCGGCGGTGCCGGTCTGTTCGATCCTGATGTAGCGGGCCTGCCGGGCGGCGAAGGTCGCGGTGACGACCTGTCCGGCGCCGGCGCCCTCGGCGACCGGGTCGCCCCATGTGGCGCCGTCCGCGGAGAGCAGGACGCGGTAACCGCGGGCGTAGTCGGTGCTGTTGCCCGCGTCCAGGGTGACCCGGTCGATGCTGTGCGAGGCGCCCATGTCGACGCTGACCCACTGGCCGTCGGCCATCGGGGTGCCGGTGGACCAGCGGGTGCCCGCGTTGCCGTCGACCATGTTGTGCGGCTGGTCGGAGGGGCCGGCCGAGGAGGACGCCCGGGCGGCCCAGGCGCCGAGGTAGTCGACGCGGCCCTTGGTCCCGAGCCGTTGGGCGATGCCGTCGGCGACGGTGACGACGGACGAGGCGTCCACGGGTACGTGCGAGCTGCCGCCGCCTCCGGTGATCGGCGCGTCCTTGGCGGCGGCGCCGATCACGGCGACCGTGGGCGTCCTGGCGGGGTCGAGCGGGAGCAGCCGGCCCGCGTTCTTCATCAGGACGGTGCCCTGCGCCGCGATGTCGCGCGCGGTGACGACGTGCGCGGGGGTGGTCGCGGTCGCGGAGGGCGAGCCCGGTGCGGTGTCGAAGAGGCCGTAGGCGAATTCCTCGGTGAGCAGCCGGGCGACCTTGTCGTTGAGCACGGCCATGCCGACCTGCCCGGAGCGGACGGCGTCGGCGAGCGGCTGTCCGAAGTTGCCGGGGGCGGGCATGGTGAGGTCGAGACCGGCGTTGGCGGCCCGGACGGTGCTGCGGGCGCCGTCCCAGTCGGTGACGACGAATCCGTCGAAGCCCCAGTCCTGCTTGGCGGTCCGGTTCAGCAGATACGCGTCCTCGTTGGAGTGGACGCCGTTGACCAGGCTGGTGGCGGCCATGATGGAGGCGGCGTCGCCCTGCTGGACGGCCTGCTTGAACGCCGGGTAGTAGATCTCGTTGAGGGTGCGTTCGTCGACGATGGCGTTGCCGTTGTTGCGGTTCTGCTCGGTGTCGTTGGCCGCGAGGTGCTTGAGGTCGGCCATCACGCCCTGGGACTGGACGCCTTGGACGTACTTGGTGGCCATCGCGCCGGACAGGTAGGGATCTTCACCGGCCATCTCGAAGACGCGTCCGCCGCGCGGGTCGCGCTCCAGGTTCACATCGGGTCCGAGGTTGACGCTGACGCCCTTGGTCTTCGCCTCGGCGCCGACGACCTGTCCGTACGCGGTCTCCACGGCCGGGTCCCAGGTGGCGGCGGCGGCGACCGGAGCGGGCATGGCCGTCGTGCCGCCCATCACCACGCCCGCTCCCCCGTCGTTGAGGTTCAGCGCGGGTATGCACAGCCGGGGCAGGGGGGCCACCACGCCCGCGTAGCCGGGGAGTTGGCTGCCGTGGGTCATCGACAGCTTCTCGTCGGTGGTCATCCGCGCGAGCACCTGCGCGGCCCGCTGTTCCGGGGCGGCCTTGGAGTGCAGCCAGCGGCAGGCGGCCGTGCCACTGTCGGCCGCGGCCTGTCCGGTGACGGCGGGCAGCAGTCCGGTGGCCGAGGTGAGCAGCAGGGCGGCGGTCAACGCCCGTACGAGCCTGGCCGGTCGGGCCCGTGCGGGCCGCCCGCCGTCGGGCTGCGCTGCGGGGTGTGCGGTCATCGGTGTCCCCTCTGGAGTACGTCGCGCGGTGCGCGGCCGTGGTGCGGCGCCGCCTGCCCGGTCAATCGATTCATTCCGTCGTCGCGCCGAACGGGCCCGCCTCACAGGGGCGGTGCGGGGCCGGTCGCCGGGCGCGGGCCACGGGGGACGCGCCGTATCCGAAGCGGGGCAGACCATATAACGATTCAACAGGAGCCGTGGAGAACCTAAGTCCATCTCAGCGGCCGGTCAATAGGCGTGCGCCCGGAATTACCCGAAAGCCCACGACAAGGAAATTGAAACGTCTTTCAATGTCGACAACGATGTCTGATCCGATGGATCGGGTACACACCCCCGGATGGCGGCTGCACGCAACCGGGCCGCGTCAGAAGTATTGACGCCCCGCCGGGCGTTCTCATACGTTTCTCACGCCCCAATGGAGTGAATCGTTTCACTCACCGCAAGGAGTCCGATGTCCGGTTTTGCGCGGGAAAAACTGTCGTACGGGATCGCCGTCGCGGTGCTGGTGACGTCGCTGTCCCTGGGCGGCGCGCCCTTCGCTCGCCCCCCGGCCGCGCAGGCCGCGTCCGGCGGAATCTCCGTGGGTGAGCTGACCGCTGACGCCACGACGGATCCGCTGGGCATCGACGATCCGCGTCCCGCGCTCGGCTGGAAACTGCGCGCCGCGGCCAACGGCCAGCGGCAGAGCGCCTATCGGGTGCTGGTGGCGAGCGACCCGGCCCGGCTGAACTCCCCGAAGGCGGACGTCTGGGACAGCGGCCGGGTGGCGACGGACGATTCGACCGGTGTGCCCTACGGCGGTCCCGCGCTGGAGTCCTCGCGCACCTACTACTGGAAGGTGCAGGTCTGGGACGCCTACGGCCGGGCGTCGGCCTGGAGTCCGGTCGGGCGCTGGGAGATGGGCCTGCTGAACTCGGCGGACTGGAAGGGCGCGCGGTGGATCACCCCGGACACCGGCGGCGCCGACTCCTGGTCGGACTTCACCCTGGACACGGACTTCACCATCAAGGCGGGCGCGGCGAGCGTCCTGTTCCGCGTCAAGGACAGCCGCGACTACTACATGTGGCAGATCAACGCGGCCTCGACGCCCGGCAAGGTGCTGCTGCGCCCGCACGTCCAGAAGGACGGCTCCTTCGCCACCCTCGGTGAGGTCGACCTCAGCCCGGTGGTCACCACGGCGAACGCCGGAGCGCGCCACCACCTGACCGTCAGGGCGGACGGCGCCACGATCACCACCTCGGTCGACGGCACGCGGGTGGACACCCGGACCGATACCACCTTCACCGCCGGTACCCTGGGCTTCCGCACCTCGACCACCGGCCATGTCGCCGAGGAAGCCCTCTACGACAACCTCGTGGTGCGCGGCCTGGACGGGGCCACGCTGTTGTCCGACGACTTCTCCGCCTCGCCCGACCCGTCCTTCCCCGACTCGGCGGTCACCGACGGGCAGCTCGAACCCAAGGGCGACCCGGCACTGCTCGACCCGAACCCCGCGGCGCCCCTGCTCCGCAAGGGCTTCACCCTCGACGGCCGGAAGAAGGTCACCAGGGCGCGGGCGTACGTCTACGGGCTCGGCTTCTACGAGATGCACCTGAACGGCGCGAAGGTCGGCGACCGGGTGCTCGCACCGGCGAGCACGCCGTACGACCAGCGCGATCTGTACGCCACGTACGACATCACCGGCTCCCTCAAGCAGGGCGCCAACACGGTGGGCCTCTGGCTGGGCAACGGATACGGGCCGCGGTTCAGCCCGTACGGCTTCCGCTGGACCGGGCCCAAGCAGGCCGTCGTGCTGCTCGATGTCCGCTACTCCGACGGCACCCGGCAGAGCGTCGTCAGCGACGACTCCTGGAAGTGGTCGACCGGCGCCGTCACCGCCAATGACCTCTACGCGGGTGAGAGCTACAACGCCCGCCTGGACAAGCCGGGTTGGGACCGCGCCGGGTTCGCCGACTCCGGCTGGCAGCCGGTGCGGACGGTGGCGGCGCCCTCCGACAAGCTCGTCGCGGACACCATGCCGCCGGTCAGGGTGACGGACACGCTCCGCGCGGTGAAGTTGACGCAGCCTCAGCCCGGCGTCTACGTCTACGACTTCGGGCAGAACATCGCGGGGTGGGAGCGGCTGCGGGTGACGGGTCCCGCCGGGACGACAGTGCGGATGCGGACGGCGGAGGAGGTCGGCGCGGACGGGACGCTGGACACGGCCACCAACAGGTCGGCGGCGTCCACCGATTCCTACACTCTGGCGGGCGCCCGTACGGCGGAGACGTACGAGCCGCGCTTCACCTACCACGGCTTCCGCTATGTCGAGGTCACCGGCTTCCCCGGCAAACCGGCCCTGAGCAGCCTGGACGCGCGCGTGGTGCACGCCGATGTGGCCTCCACGGGCACCTTCTCCTCCTCCGACGCGCTGCTGAACCAGATCTGGCGGAACAACCGGTGGAGCGTCCTCAACAACTCGATGAGCGTCCCGACCGACAATCCGGTCCGCGACGAGCGGACTCCTCCCGGCATGGACGTGCAGGCGTATCACGACGCGTCCACCCGTGAGTTCGGCATGGACCGCTACTACGCCAAGTACCTCCAGGACATGCCGCCCGGCACGGCCCTGCCGAACGACGCGGGCAACGCGCAGCAGCCCGACATGGGCGGGAACCAGATCACGCTGGCATGGACGCTGTACGAGCAGTACGGCGACCTGGCGACGCTGGCGGCCACGTATCCGGCGATGAAGGCGTTCGTCGACAAGAACGCCGCCGATGTGCCGGGGCACATCTGGCCGAGCGACCGGGGCTTCGGCGACTGGTGTCCGCCGGACCGCGGCGCCAACGCCAACGGCGGTCGCGGCGGGCCGAACGCGGGCGCCTGCACCAGCGAGGTGTCGGTGGTGAACACCGCGCTGTCCTACCTCCAGGCGGTGGATGTCGCCAAGTCGGCGACGGCGCTGGGCCACAGCGCGGACGCCGCCCGCTACGGGACGCTGGCACGGGACATCAAGGACGCGTTCAACGCCGCGTTCCTCAACGCGGCGGGTGACACCTACGGGGACGGGCGGCAGACCACGAGCGTGCTGCCGCTGGCCTTCGGCATGGTGCCCGCGGCCCATGTGGCGGCCGTCGGACGGCAACTGGTCTCCACCATCACCGAGAAGGACGGCGGACACCTCGACACCGGCATCTTCGGCACCCGCTACCTGATGGACGCGCTCGCCGCGATCGACCGGATCGATGTGGCGATGACGGTGCTGGACCAGCGCACCTACCCCGGCTTCGGGTACGAGATCGGCCAGGGCGCGACGAGTTCGTGGGAGCAGTGGACGTACTACTCCAACATGGAGACCCACGACCACGCGATGTTCGCCGGTGTCAACGCCTCGCTCTACACGCGGTTGGCGGGCATCGAGCCGACCGGGCCGGCCTACCGTACGGTGACGGTCGCGCCGCGTATCCCTGCGGGGATGCGGCACGCCGCGGCCTCGATCGCCACCCCGCGCGGCACGGTCGCCAGTTCCTGGACCGTCGCGAACGGCCGGACCACGCTCGACGTCACGGTGCCGGTCGGCTCGACCGCGACCGTCCATCTGCCGCTGCCCGACGCACGGCATCCGCGGGTCGAGGCCACGCACGGCGCTCGGCTGCTGCACAGCGACGGCGAGGAGGCGGTCTACGCGATCGGTTCCGGCCACTGGCGGTTCACCGCGGCGGGTCGGTGAGCCAATCGCGGACCGGAGCGTGACAGTCACGCCAATTCCCGCACGGCACGGGGACTTTGGGACCATTGCGCGGCCGTCCCGAATTCGGCATGCTGAGCGCCGGATCGCATGTGATCCACAGCGTTCCACGTCATGTGACGTATTTCGCAGCCGAATTCGGGGAGACCGCAGATGACCGCGTACGTCCTGCTGGAAATCCAAGTGACCGACATGGCCGCCATGGCGGACTACCGGGAGATCGCCCAGAAGGCGGTGGCCGAATTCGGCGGCGAGTACCTGATGATCAACGCCAGGCCCGAGGCGGTCGAGGGCACGTGGGACGGCGCCAAGGGCCTGACGCTGCTGTCGTTCAGCAGCGTGGAGCAGGCGCGGGCCTGGTACGACTCGGACACCTACGCGCCCGGCATCGAGATCGCCAAGAAGGCGACCGTACGGCGCCTCGCCATTCTTCCCGGCTTCGGCGAATCGGTCTGACCGGTTCGGCGCTGTATACGGTCGGCGCGGATCAGGGCAGTTCGAGCATCGGCTCGCCGCAGGACTGGCATTCGGCGTACACATCGAGGTCGTTGAGGATTTCGGCGTATTCGCCGTGTCCCTTGAGCGCGGCCGTGGCCGCGAGCAGATAACCCGTGGTGACCTGGTCGTGCTCGCCCGCCACCAGCGTCTCCCCGAGCAGGGCCAGCGCCTCGGGGAGCGCCTGCCGGTACGCCTGCGCGAGGTCGTCGGGCAGGCCGTCCCAGACCTGTCCGTACTCGCCCGAGCACATGGCGACGAGCCCGATCACGTACAGGTAGTCGTCCCTCTCGGCCGCCGGAAGGCCGCGCGCGATGGTGACGATGTGCGGCACGGCGGCGTACGCGGCGGGCCAGGCGGTGCCCTCGGAACAGAGGTACGGCCAGAGGTCGTCGAAGCGTTCGCGGTCGGCGGGGTGGTCGAGCAGGTGGCGCAGTTCGTCGGGCACGCAGGGGGCGTCGGAACCGCCCTTGCCGTTCGACCGGTCGCGGTGGTCGAGCGTGGTCCAGCGGGGGTCGTCCAGAGGCAGCATGGCCAGGAGTGTAGGGGTCCGCACAGGGCGCGAAAGCGCCTAGGTGCGGCTGCCCGCCGTGCCCTAGCGTCGTGACCGCCCGCATGCCGTACGCGCCCGTGAGCAGGGAAGCAGAGGACGTATCGTGACCGTCATACCGCAACCGCCAGACATCCTCTCGCCGCAGTTCGCCGCCGACCCGTATCCGGCCTACCGCGTCCTGCGGGAGCACTACCCCGTCGTCTTCCACGAGGGCACCGGCAGTTGGCTGCTGTCGCGGTACGAGGACGTCGAACGGGCCTTTCGCGACCCGGTGTTCACCACCGACAACTACGCCTGGCAGCTCGAACCGGTGCACGGCGGGCGGACCATCGTGCAGATGAGCGGGCGGGAGCACTCCGTCCACCGGGCGCTGGTGGCACCGGCCTTCCGCGGCCGGGAGTTACGGGAGCGGTTCCTGCCGGTGATCGAGCGCAACGCGCGCGATCTGATCGACGCCTTCCGTGACGCCGAACAGGCGGACCTGGTCGACCAGTTCGCGACCCGCTTCCCGGTCAATGTGATCGTCGACATGCTCGGGCTCGACCGCGACGACCACGACCGCTTCCACGCCTGGTACGCCGCCGTGGTCGGCTTCTTCGCCAATCTCGCGCAGGACCCCGAGGTCGCCGAGGCCGGGATGCGCGCGAGCCGGGAGCTGGCCGCGTATCTGGTGCCGATCGTCCACCGGCGGCGGGCCGAGCCGGGCGAGGACCTGCTGTCGTCGCTGTGCACGGCGGAGATCGACGGCACGGTGATGACCGACCAGGACATCACCTCGTTCGTGAGCCTGCTGCTGTCCGCGGGCGGCGAGACCACCGACAAGGCGATCTCCGGGATGTTCCGCAATCTGCTGGCCAACCCCGAGCAGTTGGAGGCCGTGCGGGCCGACCGCGACTTGGTGGCGGCGGCCTTCGCGGAGTCCCTGCGGTTCACTCCCCCGCTCCAGATGATCATGCGGCAGCCGGCCCAGGACGTCACGCTCCACGGCGTCACCATCCCGGCGGGCGCGACGGTCACCTGTCTGATCGGCGCGGCCAACCGGGACGAGCGGCATTACGACAGGCCCGACACCTTCGACATCCACCGCACGGACCTGACCACCGCGAACGCCTTCAGCGCCGCCGCCGATCACCTGGCGTTCGCGCTCGGGCGGCACTTCTGCGTGGGCGCGCTGCTGGCGAAGGCCGAGGTGGAGGTCGGCGCCAACCAACTCCTGGACGCCTTCGCCGAGATGGGCTTCGCCGACGGGACGCCGGCCCCGGACAGCGGGGTGTTCGTCCGCGGTCCGCAGCGCCTCGACCTGAGCCTCACGCCCGCGACGACCTGACCCGCAGCGCCGGACGCGGGCCGAACGGGCCGCGGCCCTGTCGCAGGGTCGCGGCGGCCCGCGCCGGGCGCAGGATGCCCGCCTGGAGGCGGCGGGCCGCGTCGATGTGGTCGAAGGTCCAGATCATCTTGACGGCGGTGGAGGTGCCGCGCCCGTCGTCGGCGGTGAGGTCGCGGCGTACGGCGTCGAGCAGCCGCCCGTCCGCGGCCTCGTCGCGGGCGGCACGGTCGGGGACGGCGCCGGAGCCCGCGAGGGCCCGCGCGGCGGCCTCGTACCAGTCGACCAGCAAGGTGCCCGCGTAGAGGATCTCGCCGCGGGCCGCCGTCCTGTCCTCCTGCGAGGTGACGGTCTCGCGCTCCCACAGGTCGAGGATCGCGTCGGAGGTGAGCCGCAGCGCGGCGACGCCGGTGATGAGGGTCGTCACGTCGGCCAGCGGGATGTGCTTGGTGCCGCGCTCGGCGAGGAAGCCGCGGAAGGCGTCGTCGAGGCGGCGCGAGGCGGCGGCGGCCCGGCGCCGCTCGTCCTGCGGGGTGGCGGGCGCGGGGGCGGCGGCGTCGCAGCGGGCGACGCCGTACTGGATGGCGCCGCGCAGATAGTGGGCGCCTTCCTCGTAGGCGTCGGCCAGTGCCTGGCCGAGGGCGCGTCCTGCCCCGCGTGGCCAGAACAGCGCCCCGGCCACCAGGGAGACCCCGCAGCCGAGGGCGACGTCCTCGACGCGGACGAGCCCGATCTGCCAGCCCGCGGGCTCGATGATGTTGTAGAGGATGAGCAGGACGGTGGTGAACCCGGCCTGTCCGGCGGCGAAGGAGATGGCGGCGGGCGCGAGTCCCGCGAAGGCCACGGCGAAGGGCAGCAGCAGCCACAGGGCGGTGGTGTGGGTGCCGACGCCGTAGACGATGCCGCCGCCGATGACGAAGCCGACGCCCGTGCCGAGCAGGCCGCGCAGCGCGTTCTGGCCGGTGCTCAGGGCGTTGGAGCGCAGCACCGCGAGGGTGCCGAGGACGACCCAGAACGAGTGCTGGACTCCGGTCGACTCGGCGAGCAGGACGGCCAGGGCGAGCGCGATGGCGCCGCGGACGCTGTTGTGCAGCCAGACGGAGTGGCGCTCGACGTGGGCCCCGGCGCGTTCCTGCGCGGAGGACAGGAAGGACGGCACGCCCGAGGGCCCGCGGCCCAGGACGTGGTCCCACCAGCCGCGGCGCAGGGCGGCGACGGTGAGGCCGATGTTGGTGGCCATGGCGGAGATCGCGAAGCTCATCTCCTGGGCGCGGAAGCTCGGTTCGAGGGCGCCAAGGATTCCGGCCACGGCGTCGTCGGCGGCAGGGGTGTCGGGCGCGCCGGACGGGCCCGGCGCGTCGGCGGAGCCTGATTTCGTCGTCCGGGGCCGGTGCAGCGGCAGATCGCCGGTGACGGCCGTCTCCATCGCCTCGCGGGCGGCCTCCAGCCGCCGCAGGTCGCGCTCCAGCTCCGCGGAGCTGTCGGCGACCGACTCCAGGCTGGCCGCGCCGTGTTCGAGCAGGGTCGCGGCGGCCACCTTCACGTCGCAGACGACCGCGTCCGTCGGCCCGGGCTCCTCGTCGAGCGGCATGCGCTCCAAGATCGCGTCGAGCCACACCACCTGGTCGACCAGCCGGACCAGCGTGCGCGCCGACGTGGACAGTCCCGTGGGGCGGTACGGCGTCCCGAAGAACGAGGTGCGCAGCGCGGCGACGGCGGCGCCCGCCTCGTCGGACAGCGCCCGGTACTCGGCCGCGCCGACCGGTCCGAAGCCGCCGCGGACGCAGTCGACCTCGGAGCGCAGCCGCCGGGCCAGCAGCGCGCACGCCGTGGCGGTGGCCAGCCGCAGCGGTTCGCGCCGGGGCGCGGGCCACAGCAGGCCGACGGCGATCACCGACGCCGCGCCGGCCAGCAGCCAGCCCGCGAGCCGGTCGGGCAGCGCGCTCACCGGGGCGGGCAGCGTCACCGGCAGCACGAAGGCGACCAGCAGCGCGGTCGAGGCGCTGGCCAGCACCGAGCTCACGACCCCGGCGAACAGCACGAGGAAGCCGACGACGAGGGTGACCAGGACGGCCAGCCACGCCGTCCGCGACGCGAGCGTCCCGACGGTGACCAGGACCGCGCCCGCCGCCACCAGACCGGTCTGCGCGGCGAGCCGTTGGCCCATCGCGCCGCTGAAGTCGACGAAGAGCAGGCCTGACAGCGCGCCGAACGAGGCGAAGGTGGCCATGGCCGGGTTGCCGACGACCTTGTCGCACAGGGCGAACAGGGCGGGCATGACGATCGCGGCGCGTCCGGCGCGGCGCAGCGCGGACAGGTCCGCGTCGCGGGTGCGGAGCCAGTTCAGGACGTTCAGCACGGCGGTGCCACGTGTCGTCGTGCTCGCCGCGCCGCGTCCGGTTCTGTGGTCATCAGCAGAGCATCGCACTCCGTACGGCCGCCCGCAGGCCCCCGGCGCGGGGTGTCGGGTCATACGCTGCGGAAGTGATTCTTCCCACCGCCGAGAGCGTGCGCGCACTGCACGAGAAGTACGCTCCGACCCGTGAGTCCCTGTCCCTCGTCCGCACCCACTGCGAGATCGTGGCGCGGATCGCCCTCGACCTGGCCGCGCGTTCGCCCGAGCCGGTGGACACCGGGCTCGTCGAGACCGGTGCGCTCCTGCACGACATCGGTGTCTACCGGCTGGGCGACGACGCGTACGTCCGGCACGGTGTGCTCGGCCACGAGCTGCTGCGCGCGGAGGGCCTGCCGGAGGAGCTGTGCCGTTTCGCCTCTCACCACACCGGCGTCGGGCTGACGCGCGCCGACATCGAGCGGCAGCGGCTGCCCATCCCGCCCGGTGAGTATGTCGCCGAGTCCGTCGAGGAGCGGCTGGTGATGTACGCGGACAAGTTCCATTCGAAGTCGAGCCCGCCGAAGTTCCTGGACGCCGCCGCGTACGCCGGGAAGGTGGCGCGGTTCGGCCCGGACAAGGTGGTCGCGTTCCGCGCGCTGATCGCCGAATTCGGTGAGCCGGACCTCGACCCGCTGATCGCCGAGTACGGGCACCGCGTCCTGCGCGGTGACGCGCGAAGGACCTGACCGGAGCGTGTGCCGGGGCGGCGGCCCGGCCGGGTGCCGTGCGGGGCTCGCCGGGGCGCATGGCAAACTCACCGGGGTCGCCGACGCGGCGCCGTACGTTCCGCTTTCCGGGACGGCCGGGGCGGGCACGACGTCGGCGGCGCGATGTCGCGGTGCGGAAGTGGGTGTGGCGATGCTGGCGGAGACGGTCTTCCGCAGCGAGGACCTGGCGGTCGAGGACCGATTCGACGCCTGGCGCGAGTGCATGAACCGTACGCACGCCCCGATGCGGCTGGAGAGCGAGTGCGCGGCCGACTTCAAGGCGCATCAGCGGCTGATCGGGCTGGGCGCGGTGTCGATCTGGCCCGCGACCTTCGAGCAGCTGGTCTTCCTGCGCACCCCGAAGCTGATCCGGCAGTCGGACCCCGAGGTCTACCACCTCTCGCTCCTGCTGAGCGGTGAGGCCGGGGTGTCGTGGGGCCGGGAGGAGAACTCCTACGGCGCGTTCGACATCCACACCAACGACTCCTCGCGGCCGTACGAGATCTGGACCGGGCACGGGTCGATCTCCTCGGTGGGCGTCGAGATCCCCAAGGTGCTGCTGCCGCTTCCGCAGCACCGGCTGGACAAGGTGATCGGGCGGCACATCACCGGACGCGAGGGCGTGGGCGCGCTGCTCGCGCAGTTCCTCACCCAGCTCGCCGCGGACACCGTGCCGTACGCGCCCTCCGACGGTCCTCGGCTGGGCGCCGTGCTGGTCGACCTGGTGGCGGCGCTCCTCGCGAACGCCCTGGACGCCGAGGCGGCGCTGACACCGGAGACGCGGACCCGGGCGCTCACCTTGCGGGTGAAGTCCTTCATCCGGCAGAATCTCCACGACTCGGAGCTGACGCCCCGTCATATCGCCGCGGTGCACCACATTTCGCGCAGTTACCTGCACCGGCTCTTCCAGGCGGAGGACGAGACGGTCGCCTCGTACATACGCCGCCTGCGGCTGGAGGGCGCGCGTCGCGACCTGGCCGATCCGGCGCTGCTGGAGACGCCGATCCATCTCATCGCGGCCCGCTGGGGCTTTCCGCGGGCGGCCGACTTCAGCCGCGCCTACCGCGCCGTCCACGGGGCGGCGCCCACCGACCACCGCCAGCGGTCCGTACGTCCGGGCGCGGGTTCCTAGGGTGGCTCCGCCCGTTGTGGACGCATTGCCAAGTCGTCAGGCGACCGGCTGCTAACGACAGGCCGGTGCCGTGACCGGCAGGCTTGCCCGTGCATGCCCCAGGTCGGACCCGCCACCCGCGAACCCCGGCCACGGGGCGGCCCGTCCGTCGCCCATGAGGGCGGTCCACGGACGGTTCGCCGACAGACAGGAACCGATCATGCACCTCGACACGCCGAAGGCGGCCCGCCGCCGCGCCAACTGGCTCCCGCTGCACGACGACGAGACCTAGCGGAATCCCGGACGGCAGGCGCCGGCCCTTCCTCCGCGCCTCGGCCGGACGGCCGGGGCGCGACGGCGGTTGCGGTCCGAATGACAGGGGCGGGAGCCACGGGGGTGTTCCCGCCCTTCGCCATGCCGTCGCCGGACGGTTTGTGTTATCCGGCCGCGTCCCACGGGGTCTCCGACATGTACCGATGCACGTGGCACGGCTGGAGGCGGCACGATGGGACGCAGGCGGCGGACGAGATCCGTACGGGGCTGGTGGGGGCTGGTCGTGGCCGCCGTGGTCGCGAGCGGGGTGGTCTACTACTGGCCGTCCTCGCCGGGCGGTGACGGGTCCGCGAGTACGGAGGCGGTGACCCGCCAGGCCGCGGCTACGGCTCCGGCGGCCCCGACCGTGTCCGGGTCGCCGACGGCGTCCGCGACCGCGACCCGCGCGTCCGCCTCGCCGTCGGCGACCGCGCGCCCGTCGCAGCGGCCGAGTCCCAAGCCGTCGCCGCCGAAGCCGTCCGCGCCGAAGTCAGCGGCGGCCGGGGCCGGTTCGGGCGGCGGGCGGACGATCACCGTCGTCAACCGCACGCAGGAGACGGTGTGGGCGATCGTCACCGGCACCGCCGCGTATCCGAACGGCCGGGAGCTGCGGCCGGGGCAGAGCACGTCCCTCACCGTGGGCAACAAATGGGGCGGCCGGATCTGGGGCCGTACCGGCTGCACGTCCGGCGGCCAGGGCGCGTGCCTGACCGGGGACTGCACGTCGCAGTGCTCGGGCGCCAACCCGCCCACCACGCTGGGTGAGTTCACCTTCGACGCGTACGCCGGGCTCGACTTCTACGACGTGAGCATGGTCGACGGCGCGAATCTGCCGATGTACATCAACATCTCGCACACCGTGACCGCCGATCCGGTGAGCGCGACGGGCTGCTACAAGGGCGCGTGCACCAAGCCGGTGGACTGCCCCAGCGCCATGCGGGCCATGTCGGGCGGCCGGGTCGTCGGCTGCAAGCCGCCGTGCGCGGCCTTCGGCGGGGACACCTACTGCTGCCAAGGCGCCTGGGCCGGGCGGGAGAACTGCGTGCCGTCGAAGTGGCCGGTGGACTACACGCAGGTGTTCAAGAAGGCCGCGCCGTACGCCTATTCGTACGCCTTCGACGACGCGGCGACGATGTCGTGCAAGGGGCGGTGCGACTACCGGGTGACCTTCGGCGTCACCTGAGGCGCGCGCGGGGTCTCGCTCCACCGCTCCCCCAGGAAGTCCTTCAGCAGGTGGGTGACGGCGGCGGGCCGTTCCATGCTGGGCAGGTGTCCGACCCAGGGCAGTTCGACGTGGCCGGCGTCGGCGAGCAGTCCGGGCAGCCGGGCGGCGATCTGCCGGAAGTCCGCCAGGTCGTGGGCGCCGGAGACGACGAGGGACGGCGCCCGTACCGCCGCGAGGTCGTACGGCGGGCGGAGCTGGTCGAACTCCTCGGCGGCGAGCTGTACTTCGTAGGCGTTCCGCTGCTGGACGCGTACGGCCCGCCGGGCGGCCTCGTCGCCCTCGGGGCCGATCCAGGTCTCGACCATCAGCTCGACGGCGCCCGCGAGGTCGCCCGCCTCCAGCAGCGCCTCCTCGCGTTCGTCCAGCGCGTCGAGTTCGGCGGAGGCTTCGTGCCCGGCCATTCCCGGGCACAGCAGCACCATCGCGCCGACCCGCTCGGGGTGGCGCGCGGCGATCTCCAGCGAGGTCTTGCCGCCGTAGGAGGCGCCGACGAGCGCCGCCTGACCGATGCCGAGCGTGTCGAGGAGTCCGATCACGTCGTCGGCGTTGTTGTACGGCGCGTCCGGCGCGGGGGTCCGGCCGAAGCCGCGCAGGTCGCAGCGGACCACGCGGTAACCGGCGTCGGCCAGCGGCTGCCATTGCGGGTCCCACATCCGCCGGTCGCAGACCCCGGCGTGCAGGAATACCAGTGCGGGGCCATCGCCCGCCGTGTCGTAAGAGAGAGTCACCCGGCAGACGGTACGCACCGCGCCGCGTGATTCCCTCCGGTTTTCGCTCTCGGCGACGCTGTCGGCCGCCGCTGCCGGGGCCGAACATTTGGTGTCCGTCAGGCGCCTGCCGGACGCCGTGGCCGCGGGGCTCCGCGCAGAGCGCGCGACGAGGGCCGCGCAGCCCGGTGGGGTGCGCGGCCCTCGCGTGATTCACCGTCCGCGTGGGTCAGTTGGGGTTCTCGGCGTTCGTAAGGGTCTCCCAGGCCACGAAGAGGTTGTTGGAACCGGCGGGCCGGTTGTTCTGCGTGAGGGTCTGCGTGTTGGTCATCGCGACCCCGCGCCGGGTGTGCAGCGCGTTGTAGCCGGTCTCGGTGATCGGGCCGAGGCCGCGGTTGACACTGCCGTTGCACAGCCAGCTCGGCGGCGCCGTACCCAGTTCGTACTTGGACTGGAAGCCGAGCGCCTGCCGCAGCCGCTCGCCGATGTCCGTGCCGTACAGGTCGTCGCCCTGGATGCGGCTGGTCTCGGCGATGTGCGAGATCGCGGAGATGCCGTAGCCGGTGTGCGTGAAGTCGCGGCAGGTCTCCTGGGTCAGCCCGTCGACGAAGGTGGACTGCCCCTGCCAGTAGCTGACGATCTTGGCCTTGGTGTCGAGGTTCTGGCTCGGCACCGTCTTGGGGAGCGCCCCGTCCGCGGCGATGTAGACATAGGCCGCGGCGCGGGTGCGGAACTTGGCCATCGCCTTGTCGTAGTCGGCCTTGTCGTCGAGGAAGACGGAGATGCCGACGGCGGCCTCCATCATCGACAGCTCCCAGTTGCCGTTGCTGTTCGAGCCGTTGATGATCTCGGGCAGGTAGACGTTGCGGAGCATGGTGCCGAAGCGCCCGGCGTTCGGCCAGCCGCCGGTGTAGGTCGACTTGATGATGTCGGCGGCCTTGGGCCACGACGAGCCCGCCCAGCCGGTCTGCAACGGGGCGTTGCTGTTGGTGTGCTGGGTGATCGTCGCCGACCACGCGTCCATCAGCTTGATGGACTCCTGCGCGTAGCGCGCGTCACGGGTGAAGTACCAGGCCAGCGCGTCGGTGTAGGCCGCGATCGCGTCCTCGCGCTCGTCCGTGCAGCCGTTGTTGGGGTTGGAGTAGGAGCCGCACTCGACGTTCGCGCGCGGCTTGGGCGTACGGGTCAGCGAGGCGTACGAGCTGGCCATCATCTGGTTGTACGCGCTCTTCCACGGCTCGGCGTTGGCCTGCACCTTGGCGCGGGCGAAGTCGAGTTGGGCGGCGGAGACGGTCACTCCGGGGTGGACGAAGGCGGCCGGTGCGGCGCTGGCGCGCTGGGCGCCTCCGGGCCAGGCGGAGAAACCGGTTACAAGGGCCGCGGCCGCACAGGCGGCGGTGACCAGCAGAACGGGGCGCCGTACGCGGCGGCGGTGGCGCGCGGGCGAGGGCGTGGGGGTGCCTGCCATGCGGTGACCATCCGATCTTGAGTGGGGGGCTGTTCGTGAGCGGGCGCGTTCCCGGGTGAGCGCTTTGGTGAGCGCGTGTTCCCCGGTGTGCACCGTGGCGTTCCTGAGTGTGAACCGAGCTTGCATTTCTGAACACTTGACTGACCGCAGACCATAGGTACGGACTAATACCCCCGTCAAGCCCCTGCGCGGTGCGGGAGTTGGCCGAACCCGGCTCGCGATCAGGTGGCGAGCGCCGCGAGTTCGGTCCCGGCGAGCAGGAATCCGCCGACGCCGAAGTCGGCCGTGCTGTCGTACGTCACAGGCTGGCTGGAGTCCGGCCGGTCGCCGACCTTCTGGACGTAGCCGAGGGCGCCGTCGGGGTGAACCGCCGTGGCCAGCAGGCCGTTCCAGGCGCGCGCGGCGACCGGCAGATACGTGGCCCGGTCGACGAGTCCCGCGCGTACGGCGTACGCGGTGCCGTAGGCGAAGAAAACGGTTCCACTCGTCTCGGGGCCGGGGAAGTGCGCGGGGTCGGCGAGGTTGACGTTCCAGAAGCCGTCGGTGCGCTGCACCGCGGCGACCGCCCGTACCAACTCCTCGAGCGTGGCGCGGTATTCGGCGGTGTCGGCCTGATCGGCGGGCAGCGCCTTGAGGGTCTTGGTGTGCGCGGCGGCGACCCAGCCGTTGCCGCGCGACCACAGCACGGGCTTGCCCGAGGGCGAGAGGATGCCGCCGGGCAGGAAGTTCTTGTCGCGGTACCACAGCCCGGTGGCCGGGTCGTGGAGACCGGGGCCGCCCTCGGCCGATTTGGTGTGCCGGTACAGGTCGTGCAGCTTGCGGTGGTAGTTCGCGTCACCGCGCAGCACGCCCAGGCGGGCGAAGGGCGACATCGCCATGTGCAGCGCGTCGTCCCACCACCAGTCGTCGCCCTTGCCGGCCTGGTCGGTGTAGACCATGCGGTGCAGGCAGGTCTCGATCGCGGTCAGCTTCGCCGGGTCGGGTTCGATCTCGTACAGGTCCAGATACACCTGGCCCGCGCACTGGTTGTCCGCGTTGCGGGTGGTCGTGCCGCCGTTGAGGCCGTAGTTGTTCCGCTCGGCCCAGGAGCGCGCGTAGGCCAGATAGCGGGTGTCGGACGTCAGCCGGTACAGGGCGGTCAGGCCGCTGAAGAAGGTGGCGTTGGCCCACTGGTTGTTGCCGGGGTCGGCGTGGGCGCCGATCCAGTGGTCGGCGACGCGGCGCAGTGCCGTGACGACGGCCGCCCTGGAGGGCAGCACCGGGGAGGGCGGGGCGGCGGCAGAGGCCGCTGCGCGGGCGGTGGCGTGCGCGGTGGCGGGGATCGCGGTCGCGGTGGCGGTCGCGGCGAGTGCCGCACCGCCGATCAGGAAGTGGCGTCGGTCCATCGGAGTCTCCAAGTGCCGTGCGTGCTAGGTGCGCTGCGGGCATGGATGGCCGGTGGTGGCGTCGGTACGGCTCGGCTCTCGGCTCTCGATGCGGGTGACGCGCGGGTGGCGCGTACGGGACGCCCGCTCACCGGCGAATTCAGGGACATGAACGATGAGTGTCCTTGTGAACTCAATGGAGCTTAGATGACCGCGCCCGCCGTACGTCAACCCCGGTCGCGCTGACTCCGGTGAGGTTCACCCCGGCGGTGAAGGGCGACCTGGCCGTGCGCACCAGCTCGGCGTCCGGACCGGGCGGGAGCCGGTCACTGGCGGCGGTGGCACCGGCGAGCGTACGGCCGGCGGCGGGGCCGCGTCGGGCGGCGCGCCCGACATCCGGTGCTGGACACCGCTCGCGCCGAGGTCGGCGGTCACTCGGGGCAGCGCGAGGCACAGCGAGGTCATGTCCATCGCCACCAGCAGCGTCGGCAGGGCGAGCAGGGTCAGGCCCAGCCACTCGCGCCGGTCCGCCCGGCGCGACCGTATCCCCATTGTCCGGCATGTCCGCTCCTCCGCCGTGTCGGGTCTCTTTCACGCACCGGTCGGAGCGGCGACAGGCTTCTTGAGGTCCGGCTGGAAGAATTTTTCGGAGCGGGCCGGACCGGGCCGCATTGGAGCGGATCGGAACGTATCGGCACGGATCGGAACGCGCCGGAATTCGATGCGCCGCCGATGTCAAGAAGCCGTCCGCGGCTCCGACTGTGTGGTGCACGGACCCGGAAGGGGTTCGGCGTACGGCACACACGTACGACATACGCGCGAGACGTCCGAGCAGGCATCCGCGGACGGCGTCCACGCGGGACAGAGGAGTAGCGATGAAGTTTCTGCTGATCATGCACATGAACCCGGCGGTGTGGAACGCGCTGACCGAGGAGGAGCGCAACGAGGTCATGGGCGGCCACGACGCCTTCATCAACACGGTCACCGAGTCGGGCGAGATGATCCTCACCCAGGGCCTGGCCGACATCTCGCAGAGCGCCGTCGTGCGGGTCCGCGACGGGCAGCGGGTGGTCACCGACGGGCCGTACCTGGAGACCAAGGAGTACCTCGGCGGCTTCTACCTGGTCGACTGCGAGAACCGCGAGCGCGCTCTGGAGCTCGCCACGATGATCCCCGACGCGAAGGTGGAGGGGCTGGGCATCGAGGTGCGCCAGGTGATGTTCTCCGGTGGACAATTGGAGATGTGAGCACCGACACCGTGACCGAGGACCTGCTGCGCGAGCTGACGCCGCAGGTCCTCGGTGTGCTGGTCCGCAGGCACGGCCAGTTCGAGGAGTGCGAGGACGCCGTGCAGGAGGCGGTGCTCGCCGCGGCCGTGAAGTGGCCGGCCGACGGTGTGCCGGACCATCCGCGCGGCTGGCTGATCACCGCTGCCTCCCGTCGGCTGATCGACCAGATCCGCAGCGACCACGCCCGCAAGGCGCGGGAGACGGCCGCGGCGGCCCAGTCCCCCGAGCGGGAGGCGGGCGTCAGCCCGGGTCCCGGCGAGGACGGCGCGCCGGAGGGTGACGACACCCTGATACTGCTGTTCCTGTGCTGCCACCCGGCGCTGACGCCCGGCTCGCAGACCGCCCTGACCCTGCGCGCGGTCGGCGGTCTGACCACGGCGGAGATCGCCCACGCGTTCCTGGTGCCTGAGGCCACCATGGCCGTACGGATCAGCCGGGCCAAGCAGCGGATCAAGGCGGCGGGCAGCCGCTTCACCCTGCCCGAGGCACGCGAGCGCGAGGAACGGCTGCGGGTCGTCCTGCACGTGCTGTACCTGATCTTCAACGAGGGCTACACCGCGACTTCCGGGGCCGCGCTGCACCGCGCCGACCTCGCCCGCGAGGCGATCCGGCTGACCCGTGTGGTCGGTCGGCTGCTGCCCGACGACGGCGAGGTCGCCGGCCTGCTCGCCCTCATGCTCCTCACCGACGCGCGCCGCGCCGCCAGGACCGGGCCCGGCGGCGACCTGATCCCGCTGGACGAGCAGGACCGTACGCTCTGGGACGCCGACCTGATCGCCGAGGGCACCGCTTTGATCAGTACGGCCATGGCCCGCTCGGCGCTCGGGCCGTATCAGCTCCAGGCCGCCATCGCCGCGACGCACGCCGCCGCGGAGCGCACCGAGGACACCGACTGGCACCAGGTGCACACCCTGTACAAGATCCTGGAGCGGATCGCGCCCAACCCGATGGTCACCCTCAACCGCGCCGTCGCCCTCGCCGAGATCCAGGGGCCGCGGGCCGGGCTCGACCTGCTGGCCACCTTGGACGACGACGCCCGCGTCGAGGGCCACCACCGGCTCCACGTCGTCCGCGCCCATCTCCTGGAGCGCTCCGGCGACCTCCCGGCCGCCCGCGAGCACTATCTCCTCGCCGCGCGCGGCACGGCCAGCCTCACCGAGCGCCGCTTCCTGGAGTCCCGCGCGAGCCGTCTGAAGCCCGGCGCGCGCTGAGCGGGTGACAGCGGCGACGACCGCGTACCCGACGGGCGTCAGCGGTGGGTCAGCTCAGCCGGGCGTCGGCGTAGACCGCCATCGCGTCGCGCTGGTACTCCGCCAGCCCGGCCGCGATCTTGTCGTACGCCGAACGGAAGCGCGGGTCGTCGGTGAACATCTGCCCCAGTCCCTTGTACGCGGTCGCGCTGGGGGTCCAGAATCCGCACAGCCATTGGTAGTGGGCATCCGTCTCGGCCTGCACCGCCGGGTCGGCCACTGGCGTGCCGGCCGCCATGAAATCGGCCATGCGGACCATCCGCGCCGTGATCTCGCGCTGCGTCCGCTCCTGGTCCTCGGCCGTGAGCGGGCCGGCGATCCGCCGGGACCGCTCGTACTCGCGCGGCCACCGCTCGCGCGCCTCGTCCTCGTAGCGCGAGGCGTCGAAGCCCTCGAAAAGATTCTCCGGCCTGTTGATCTCCGCCATGTCGTCCCCGTCCTTTCCTTCCTCCAACTCCGCGATGGTGCGACCGACCGTGCGGAGCAGGGTGTCGAGTCGGTTCCGCTCCGCCAACAGACGCCGGTGGTGCTCCCGGAGCACGGCCACCCGGTCCGCCTGCCTGTCGAGGACGGCCGCGATGTCCCGCAGGCCCAGGCCCCAACTCCCGCATCAGCAGGATCTGTTGCAGCCGCAGCAGATCCCGCCGCTCGTAGGAGCGGTGCCCGTTGCGGCCGGTCCCCGCAGGGGGCAGCAGACCGATCTCGTCGTAGTACCGCAGCGTCCGGGACGTCACTCCGGACAGCCGGGCCACGTCCGCGATCGACCAGGCCATCACCCTGCCTCCCCTCGCCGGCCGGTCGTTCCGGCCACATGGACGACCGTAGAAGTTGACGCGGCGTAAAGCGCAAGCCGACAGCGGGCGGTGCCGACGCCGGGCTCAGTGCTCGGCCAGGGGCGGCGCGGTGTCCGTCGAGGGGGTCAGGCGCAGCGTGACGATCTCGAACGGTCGCAGGCGCAGGTCCACGGCGCCGTCCCGGATCTCGGCGGGCGGCTGGTCGGTCAGGGGGCGTTCCAGCAGGTCGCAGGGGGTGGCGGTGTGGAGGGCGAAGCCGGGGGTGAGGGTGGTGCGGGTCCGGGCGCCGTTGGCTTCGTAGAGACGTACGACGATGTCGCCGCTCTCGTCGTCGGCGAGCTTCACGGCGCTGACGACGACGCCCTCGTGGCCGACCGTCGCCAGCGGTTCGACCGCGGCGGCGCCCGGCACGCGGCGCTCGGGCAGGTGGATGGCGTACCCCTCGCGGACGGCGTCGCCGATGGACGCGCCGGGAAGCAGGGCGTAGCGGAAGCGGTGCACGCCCTGGTCCGTCCGCGGGTCGGGGAAACGGGGTGCGCGCAGCAGGGACAGGCGCACGGTGACGGCGGCGCCGGGGGTGCTGCCGCTTGTGGAGCGGGTGACGTCGTGGCCGTAGGTGGAGTCGGTGACCAGGGCCACGCCCCAGCCGGGCTCCGCGAGGTGCAGGAATCGGTGGTTGCACGCCTCGAAACGGGCGGCGTCCCAACTGGTGTTGGTGTGGGTGGGCCGGTAGACGTGGCCGAACTGGGTCTCGGCCGCGTAGCGGTCGGCGTGGACGTCCAGCGGGAAGGCCACCTTCAGGAACTTCTCCGTCTCGCGCCAGTCGACCTCGGTGGAGACGTCCAGGCGCTTGTGCCCGGCAGTGAGGGTGAGGTCCTGCACGGCGCGCGAGTGGCCGAACGAGCGCTCGACCCGGACGGTGACGGCGTGGGCCGTCGCGGCGGCCACCTCGACGCGGTCGGCGGCGGTCAGGTCGGTGACGGTGTTGCGGTAGTACGCGTCCACGTCCCAGGCGTCCCACATGGTGGGGAAATCGGGGTGGAGTTGGAGCAGGTTGGCCGGGCGTCCCTCGGCGAGGGTCTCGCGGTCCGCGGCGAGGTCGTGGACCGACACCACCAGGCCGCGGTCGTCGATCTCGACCCGCAGCAGGCCGTTGTCCAGTACGTGGCCGCCGTCGGGGCGGGCCGAAGCGGTGACCGTCCCGTCGACGCCGGGGTCGGCGACGGGCGCGGCGCCTCCTGCCGGGACACCGGCGCGGGCGTGCGGGGCCGCGTTGAAGACCAGGGCCCCCTCTCCCTCCTGGTCCCCCTCCCCCTCCTCGCCCCCCTCCCGCGACGGCCCACCGGCCAGGGCGAGTTGGGCGGCGTCGATGATCGACCGCAGCTCCACCGCGAGGGCGGCGTACGTCGCCTCTGCCTCGCGGTGCACCCACGCGATGGACGAGCCGGGCAGGATGTCGTGGAACTGGTGCAGCAGCACCGTCTTCCAGATCCGGTCCAACTCCTCGTACGGGTAGGGCAGTCCGGCCCGTACGGCGGCGGTCGCGGACCACAGCTCCGCCTCGCGCAGCAGGTGCTCGCTGCGGCGGTTGCCCTGCTTGGTGCCGGCCTGGCTGGTCAGCGTGCCGCGATGCAGTTCGAGGTACAACTCCCCGACCCAGACAGGCGGTTCGGGATACTCGGCGCGGGCCTTGGCGAAGAACTCCGCCGGGGACTCCCACTCCACCCGGGCCGAACCCTCCAGGTCGCGCAGCCGGGCGGCCTTGGCGATCATCTCGCGGGTCGTGCCACCGCCGCCGTCGCCCAGCCCGGTCGGCGCCAGCGACCGCCCGGCCATGCCCTTCTCCCTGAAGTTGCGTGCGGCGTGGGCGACTTCGCGGCCTTCCAGGCCCGCGTTGTAGGTGTCCATCGGCGGGAAGTGCGTGAAGACCCGGCTGCCGTCGATGCCCTCCCAGGCGAAGGTGTGGTGCGGGAAGGAGTTGGTGCGGCTCCAGGAAATCTTCTGGGTCAGCAGCGAACTCGACCCGGACGCCCGGATGATCTGCGGCAGCCCGGCCGCGAAGCCGAAGGTGTCCGGCAGCCACACCTCGTCGCTCTCGATGCCGAACTCGTCCAGGAAGAACCTCTTGCCGTGCACGAACTGACGGGCCATCGCCTCGGAGCCGGGCATGTTCGTGTCCGACTCGACCCACATTCCGCCGGTGGGCACGAACCGCCCGTCGGCGACGGCCTGTCGGACCCGGGCGTAGACCTCGGGGCGGTGCTCCTTGATCCAGGCGTACTGCTGCGCCTGGGACATGGTGTAGACGAAGTCGGGCTCGTCCTCGATCAGGGCCGTCATGTTCGCGGTGGTGCGGGCCACCTTGCGGACGGTCTCGCGCAGCGGCCACAGCCACGCGGAGTCGATGTGCGCGTGGCCCACCGCGCTGATCCGGTGGGCCGACGCGTGCGCGGGCGCGGCCAGCACGTCGGCCAGCAGGGCTCGGGCCGAGTCGGCGGTGCCGCCGACGTCCTGGAGGTCGATCGCGTCGAGCGCCCGTTCCACCGCGCGCAGGATGTCCCAGCGGCGGGCCGAGTCGGCGGGCAGCTCCGGCATCAGCTCGCCCAGCACTTCGAGGTCCTGCACGAGCTCCCAGACCGTGCGGTCCAGCACGGCCAGGTCCATCCGGCCCAGGACGTACTGCGGCGCGCGGCCCGCCGTCGCCTTGTCGCCCAAAGCGGTCGGGCCGAAGGGCGGGTTGTCCAGCACGATCGGGTTGGAGGCGGCCTCGACGTGCAGCAGGATCCGCTCACCGCCGGTGACGGGGTCGCCGACGCGCACCCACTGATTGCGCGGGTTGAGGCCCTTCACCGGGGTGCCGTCCGGCCGGTAGACCAGGCCCTCGCACTGGAAGCCGGGGGTGTCCCGCTCGAAGCCGAGGTCCAGCAGCGCCTCGACGGTGCGGCCCGCCCACTCCTCGGGCACGGTACCGCTGACGGTGAGCCAGCTCGTTCCCCACGGCGGACCCCACGGCTCGCCGGGCGCGATCGGCCTGCGGGCCGCGGCGATGCCTTCGGCCACCGGGACCGGCTCGTCGGGCGCGTCCCAGATGCCGACGGTCAGCGGCACCCGCTCCCCGTACACCGCGGGGCGGACGCGCTCGTTGAGGACGCGTTCCAGGCGGGACTCGATGAGGCTGCGGTCGTCGTGCATGTACGGGCTCCGGGGTGTGGTGGGCGGCCGGGTCGAATGGCTGACGGGCGTGGCGCGGTGGAGGCAGGGCTCAGGGACCGCGAGGCTCCGGACGGGCAACGCGCCTGCTTCCGGGGCGCGTTGTCCGTGGCGCGCGGCTAGGACACGTCCCGCGCCGGGCCGCGGTCCTCCCCGTGGGCGATGATCGTGGTGCGCACCACGACCCGGCGCGGCGGCAGCGCTCCGGCGCCCTGGCGGGCCAGGCGCTCGCCGAGCAACTGGGCGGCGCGGCGCCCGATCTCGTCGGGGTCGTAGTCCACCACCAGCACCGGCACGCTGAGCACGTCGGCGAGGTCGAAGTCGTCGAACCCCGCGAGCGTCGCGCCGGCGCCGTGGTGCCGCAACGCCCGGTAGGCGCCCTGGGTGTTGCGGTTGTTGGCGCAGAACAGCGCGGTGGGCGGCTCGGGCAGCGCGAGCAATTCGGCGGCAGCCGCCTCGGCGGAGGCGAGATCCTCCCGGCCGCGCTTGACCAGGGCGTCGTCGGGGTCGATGCCCGCCTTGTGGAGGGCCGCGCTGTAGCCGCGGTAGCGCTCGGAACCGGTGCACACCGACGGCGGGTTGCCGAGGAAGCCGATCCTGCGGTGTCCTGCCGCCAGCAGTCGGCTGGTCGCCGCGTATGCGCCGCCGAAGTCGTCGACCAGGACGCAGTCCGCCTCGAATCCAGCCGGGGGCCGGGCGACGGTGACCACGGGCGGGGAGGTGGGCAACTCCTCGGCCAGATGGGCCTGGTCGGCCCCCGCCGGGACGAGGATCACGCCGTCGACCCGGCGCGCGGAGAAGTCCCGGACGGCGTCGCGCTCGCGGCCCGCGTCACCGGCCGTGTTGGTGATCACCACCCGCAGTCCCTCCTCGGCGACCGTCGCCTCGATGCCGAGCGCGAGCCGGGCGCAAGGGGTTGGCGAGGTTCGTGACGATCAGGCCGATGGTGCCGGTGCCCTGTCCGTGCCGGAAGTTGCGGGCCAGAGCGTTGGGCCGGTAGCCGAGCTGCCGTACCGCGGCCTCGACGCGTGCGCGTCTGTACGCCGACACCCCGGTGTCGCCGCGCAGGACGCGGGACACGGTCATCGCGCTGCCCTCGGCGAGGGTGGCGACCTGTTTCGTGGTCGGTGGTGCGGTGGTGAGCGGCGCGCCGGCCACGGTGGTCTCCCTCTCGGCTCGTTGACTAGAGAATAGAGGCATCGTTGTCTTCCGGAACCTCGGCCGCGTATCGTGCCGCGCCGATCAGCCCTGCTCCGGCCGGCCGGGCCGCGGGCAGCGGCGGCGGGAGGCCGGCGGCCAGCCCCCGCCAGTGCCGGACCGATCAGGTCCCAGGAGCCGGTCATCGAACCGCCCATCACGAGCGCGGTGGCGCCGAAGCGGGGGTGAGGAAGTCGCCGTCCCGGCGCCGGTTCTGGAAGAGCGACAGGGCGCGGTTCGCGGCGTCGGCGGCGTCGGCCAGTTCCTGCGCGTCACAGGCGGTGAGCGCGAGCGGCTTGTCCACGACCACGTGCAGACCCGCCTTCAGAGCGCGCCCGGCCAGTTCGACGTGCGTCAGGTGGGGCGTGGCCACGACCGCGAGGTCGTAGCCGTCGGCCGCCGCGAACGCCGTGTCGGCGTCGGCCACCACGCGGGCGTCCGGGTGGTCGGGCCGCGGCGGCGGCGCGGGCCGGATCAGAGGTGACGATCGCCCGGACCGTGTAGTGCGGATTCGTGGCGAGCAGCGGGCCGTGGAACACGCGGCCCGCCAGGCCGTAGCCGAACAGCAGGACGCGCAGGGGGTCGGACATGGGGCTCCTCATCGGACTCCGAGGACTTCGAGGGCTTCGAGGGCTTCGAGATGACGGCGCGTCGGCCCCAGGCGGGCAGGTGTGCGGGATCGACGCGCGCGGCGATGGCGTCCACGTCGTCCCAGAGCGCGTCGGGCACCTCGGTCGCGTCGAGCGCGAGGGTCTGCTCGATCCGTTCGGGCCGCGAGGTGCCGATGACGGTGCTGGCGATCCGCGGGTCGCGCGTGGAGAAACGCACCGCCGCCGCTGCGAGCGGCACACCGCGGTCACGGCACGCCTCTTCGATCGCGCCGATGGCGGCGAGCAGTTCGGCCTCTCACGGTAGGGGCACCACCGCGAGCCGCCGATGCCGGTCGGCAGGATCTGGCCGCCGGACACGGCGGCGTTGACGACCCCGGCGTTCATCGACACCGCCAGGTCGATGAGCGGACCGGCGGAACGGTTGACCAGGGTCCAGCGGTTGGGGGTGAGCAGGACGTCGAAGTGTCCGGTGCGCACATGCCGTTCGATCGTCGGGAGGTCGCCGCGGACGGCTCACGCGGTCAGGCCGGCGGTGGTCAGCCAGATGTGTTCGCAGGTCGCGGACGCCTCGCGCAGCTTTTCCGGGGACTCCCGCGAGGCGTGGTAGAAGGTCCGCTCGATCATCCAGCACAGGGCGCGGGCCAGGGCGGAGGACTGGTGGGGCGCGGTGCCCGGTGCGATTCCGGCGCGTTCCAGGACGGCGGTGATGGCCGTGATGAAGAGGTCCGCCGTGTGGTTCCACAGCTCGCCGATCTCGGGCACGGTCAGAGACAGGTCGATCGCGGTGCGCATGACCAGGCCGTGCGCGTTCCACAGCTCGACCGTGCGCCGCATGGCCGCCGCGACAGCCTGGCGCGGTTCGTCGGCCTGGGCGGTGGTCCTGGACCGCTCCCACAGGTGCTCGACCGTTCTGGCCACGAGCGCGGTGACCACTTCCTGCTTCGAGCCGAAATAGAAGTACAGCGCGGCGCGGGTGATGCCTGCGCCCTGGGCGATGTCGGCGACCGTCATGGCCTCGTGGCCCTTGGTCGCCAGCAGTGCCTCGCAGGTGTCGAGGATGGCGCGCTCCCGGACATCGCCCTTGCGTTCGGCGGTCCGGCGGCCTCGGGCGGATTCGTGGCCTGGCATCAGAGCTGAGCGCCCTCGGCGAAGTCGGTCGTACGCGACAGCGTCTCCCATGCGCGGATGTCCTCGTCGACGGCCGTGCGCGCGGCGGCTACCAGGCGCAGCGCGTCCGAGCCCAGGACGAGGTGGGCGGGCGGCCGGTCGACCGACGCGATGTGCACGACCGCCTCTCCGGCCTTGGCCGGGTTGCCCAGTTGATTCCCGCTGGCCTTCCGCCGCGCTTCGCGGATGGGGGTGAACAGCTCGTCGTAGTCGTCGACGGACTGCTCGGCGCGCGTCATGGACCGTCCGGCCCAGTCGGTGCGGAAGGAGCCCGGCTCGATCGCCGTCACATGGATCCCGAACTGTGCGACCTCCTTGCCCAGCGCTTCGAGGATGCCCTCCAGGGCGAATTTGCTGCCGCAGTAGGCGGACATGCCGGGCACGGCCATGAGGCCGCCCATGGAGGTGACGGCCATCAGGTGTCCGCGGCGACGGCGCCGCATGGGGGGCAGCGCGGCCCGCAAGGTGGCCACGGCTCCGAACACGTTGACCTCGAACTGCCGCCGCACCTCGGCCAGCGGCGTCTCCTCGAAGGTGCCCTCCAGGCCGTAGCCGGCGTTCGCGACGACGACGTCCAGCGGGCCGACGCTCCGCTCGACCTCGGCGACCACGGCCGTGACGGCGTCGCCGTCGGTCACGTCCAGGACGCGGCCGTGCGCGCGCCCGGATTCCAGCTCCTCGAAGGCCCGCAGGTCCTTCTCCGAGCGGACGGTGCCGACGACGGTGTGCCCGGCTGTCAGCGCGGCCCGGGCGAAAGCGCGCCCGAGACCCGTGCTGACGCCCGTGATGAGCCAGTTCCGCGTCTCCATGTGCTCCTCCTCGACGGTCTCGCGGGGAGTCGACGTCCTCCCACGTCAAAAAGTCTACACCGTGTCGATTTTTATCACCGCCGTGTCGATTCCGCCGTCCGGGGAGGGAGCGACCTTCCTGCGCTCAGGGCCTGCGCGTGCGGAAGGTGCCGCGGAGGTCGGTGACCCAGGCGTCGGGGTTCTCCCAGGGGATGAAGTGGCCGCCGTGGTCGTGGGCGTTCACGTTGACGTGGTGGAACCAGCGGGACTGCGGGCCGGTCTTGAACGCCTGGACGCGGTCGGCGGCGGAGTGAACGCCGGGCGGGTTCTCGTACGTCACGAAGGTGAGGCCGACCGGGGCCTCGACGGCCGGGGTGCGGTCGTGGGCGGGGGTCCAGGGGTAGCGGTTGGCGTTGGCGTAGTACCGCATCGACGTGGCGATGGAGTTGTTGACCCAGTAGATCGTGGCGTGGGTGAGCAGGTCGTCCTTGGTGAAGACGGATTCGAGGTCGCCGCCGTTGTCGCTCCAGGCGTTCCAGCGTTCGAGCAGCCAGGCGAGCAGTCCCGCGGGTGAGTCGCTCAGCCCGTGGGCCAGGGTGGCGCCGTCGAGCATGTGCGCCACCAGGTGGGTCGCCGAGCGGCGGTCCTGTTCGATGATGCGGGCGCGGATGTCGGCGGGCTGGTCGTCGGTGAGGGGCCGGTTCCGGGCGAAGTCCCAGGCGCGGGGGCCGGTGAAGAAGTCGAGGGGCAGCCCCGAGCCGATGTGGATGCCGTACAGCTCACCGGCGTACTTGTGGCCGAGCTGGCTGGTGACGATCCCGCCGATGTCGCAGCCCCCGGCGGCGTACTTCTCGTATCCCAGGGTCCGGGTCATCAGGGTGTGCCAGAGGTCGGATACCTTCCAGAAGTTGACGTCGGGGAAGCCGGTGAGCGGGCCGGGGAAACCGAAGCCGGGCAGGGACGGCACGATCACGTCGAAGGCGTCGGCGGGGTCGCCGCCGAAGGCGGCCGGGTCGGCGAGCGGGTCGACCACCTTCGACCAGTGCCAGAACGTCCACGGCCAGCCGTGGGTGAGGATCAGCGGGATCGGGCGGGGGCCGCGCCCCGGCTTGCGCAGGAAGTGCACGGGGACACCGGCGACCTCCACCTGGTAGTGCTCGTAGGCGTTGATGGCGCGCTCGGCCGCCCGCCAGTCGTAGCCGTCCTTCCAGTAGGCGACCAACTCCCGCAGATAGCTGGCCGGGACGCCGTACGACCAGTCCTCGTTCCCCTCGTCCAGCGGCGGACGGGTCAGTTCGAGACGGGCGCGCAGGTCGTCGAGGACGCGGTCGGCCACATGGATCGCGGTGGGCTCCAGCGCGATGGGGTGCGCGGTGGTCATGGCGTCGTTCCTTCACCGGGTCGAGGAGAGCCGTGCCGTCGGCCTGTCGGGCCGACGGTCGTAGCGTTCCAGAACCGGGAACGGCGCTCCACCGCCACTCCCCCGCCGCGGATTTGCTCGCAGGAGCCGGGTTCAGCCGTTGACCTGCTCGAAGAAGTAGAGGAAGGCGCCCAGCCCGTGGAAGTCGTTCGTGGCCCGGGACCGGGCGGTGTAATACGCGTAGTCCCCGACATTGGTGCCGACCGAGATCGAGGTCAGATACGTCAGACCGTCGCTGTGCAGGGAGATCCGGTCCAATGCGCCGCGCTTTCCGGCGTCCACCGTGGCCTGGTACGCGGCGGCGGGGACGTATCCGCGCTTGATCGCCGCGTCGGCGGTCAGGGTGAACATCGCCGAGCACGACGTCTCGGTCCAGTTCCCCGCGCTGCTCCCCTTGTCCACGACCTGGAACCACCGCCCGCTGGCCGGGTCCTGGTAGGCGGCGATGCCGCGCACCAGGTCGCGTACGGTCGCGGTCAACTGGGCGCGCAGCGGGTGGTCGGCCGGGATCAGGTCGAGGATCTCGGTGGCGGCGACGCCGTACCAGCCGACGGCGCGGCACCAGTATTCGGAGGACAGGCCGCTGGTCGGGTCGGACCAGGTCGCCGCCTTGGACGCGTCGTAGGCGTGCTTCAGCAGCCCGTTCGCCTGTTGCAGATGGCTGGCGTAGACCACGAGCTGCTTGGCCGCGATGTCGTAGGACTGCGCGCTGTCGCCGATGTACCTGCCGTACTGCGCCATGAAGGGGTCGGCCATGAAGGTGCCGTCGGACCAGAGCTGGTTGGCCCGGTCGGCGCTGTTGGCGTGCCAGAAGCCGCCGTCGCTCGTGGTCGGGTACCCGGCGCCGGGCAGCAGCCGGTCGTGGATCTGCTTGGCGGCCAGGCCGTACTTGGCCTCACCGGTCTCGCGGTACAGGGCGATCATCACCTGACCCGGCATCATGCTGTCCAGGCTGTTGAAGGTGATACCGATGTGCCCCGAGGCGTCCACGAAGCGGTCGGCCCACGCCTTGATGTACGCGATCAGGGCCGCCCGGCGCGCGGGGTCCGCCGTGTGCCGGGCGACCTGGTACTGCCCCATCAGGTAGAGCGCGACCGGGTAGCTCCAGCCGCCGACGGTCGCGGGGGTGTAGCGCTCCATGGTGGAGTCGACCAGTGCGTCGGCCCAGTCCGTGCTCCGCGGGTCGGAGACGGTCAGCGAGTCGAGGTTGGGCAGGCCGCCCGCCGTGGCGCCGGTCACGCGGATCGCGTTGGTTCCCGCCCGCAACGTCACCGGTATCCGGGTGACGGCCCAGGTGTTCCAGTCCGCGGTCGCGGCGAAGGCCGGTGCGGAGATCACCGCGCCGTTGACGCTGACGGTGCCGGCGCGTCCCTCCCCCGTCCCGTTCGCGTGGCGCAGGGCCAGCGCGAAGCCGCCCGCGGCCGGTGCGCTCACGCTGAACTCGACGTACGCGCCCACCTCGTTGGCGGTGTTGACGAAGCCGGTCCCGGTGTATCCCAGGTGGTCGCGGTCCACCGTCCCGTGGAAGACGGTGGCGTTCTCCGCCTCGTAGAGCGATGACGCCGCGTGCGCCGCGCCCGACGTCACGCCGTAGCTCGCGACGAGCATGCCGATCACCACTGCTAAAGCCCTCATGCGCATGTGCGACTTCCTTATCTCGCGGGCCGACGGGCCGACGGGGTGCCGGGCCGACTGGGTGCCGGGCCGACGGCTGTCAGACGGTGAAGCGTGCGACGAAGGTCCTTCCGGCCGCTCCCGTGACCGCTACCGAGAGGCGGAGGTCAGGCGTCGTGGCGAGGACCGTCACCCCGGGGTCGACGGAGGTGGCGGCCGAGACGGCGCCGTCGACGGTGACGACGACCGACCCGGTGAGCTGCTGGGTCGGGTCGCTCACGGCCACGCTGAGCGTTCCGTTCGTCCGGTGCGTGACGACCGAGGCGGTCCTGTCGACCTGGATTCCGGCGGCCTTGGGCGCTCCGGCCTGCCAGACGTTGGCCATGGCCACGCCGGAGCCGGAGCGGCTGACGGCCTGCACCGCGGCGGTGTTCGAGGCGACGGTCACGTCGTTCGACGCGGCGAACGCCGAGGTCTGGGCCGAGGTGGCGGCGGGCAGTTGGATGTAGCGGTAGCTGCCCGCGGTCGGGCTCACGCCGTGGTCGACCCACATGGTGACGAACCTGCGGGTGTACGCGGCGGTGTCGTCGTAGACGCCGCGGTGGTCCATGTCGGTCCACTTGCCGGTGCGGTCCTGGCGCAGGAGGGTGACGTGGCCGCCGACCGGGAAGACATAGCCGCCGAGGTTGTCCACGAAGATCGACCGCGGCTGGACCACCGTCGGCGTGTTGCTCGGCGTGGACAGGACAACGTTGCCATCGACGTGGATGTCCGCCTGCCCGTTGGGGCCGGTGTTGCGGTTCTCGATGACCGACTCGATCGTATGGCCGTCGTCGCTGGTGATCCCCGCGCCCAGGCAGATGACGACGTCGTCGACGCAGAACCACGACTTGTGGCCCGTGAGGGTCTGGACGGCGAACGACAGCCCCATACCGGCCGCCACGTTCCCCTCCAGCAGCGCGCCGCCCGCCCAGGTGTTGGTCGAGCCGCGGTTCGCGCCGGGCGCGAGGGTCTTGGTGTCGAGCGTGACCCCGGGCAGCCGGTACTTGTCCGCGGCCGGCCAGTACCCGTTCACCCAGTGACCGGGCTGCGTGGGCAGATACAGGTACGTGGCGCCCTCGCCGGTGTACCAGCCCTGGAGGTTCTCGTTGTTCGCGGACTCGTACGGCTTGATCCGCGTGCTGTCCATCGCGATGCCGAAGGCGAACGTGGGCCGCCGGTGCACGATCCGCGCCATCGAGGTCGACACGACGGAGGTGGTGGACTCCGCCGCCGCCGGGATGGCGCTGTCGGCGACGACGGCGCGGCCGAGCGCGATGGACGAGATCCGCACCTGTTCGAGCGGGGCCGCGTCGAAGGCGAAGAAGTCCTGGTAGGTGTCCGCGCCGATCCAGCCCTTGGCCTGCGACCGGACGGTGAGCGCCTGGTCGGCCGGGAAGACGCGGGCGAGTTGGAGCAGGGTGGCGGTGGTGAGGCGGCCGATACGGTGGTCCGTCTCGTAGAAGCGGGAGAGCGCCCGTCCGCGCACCATGTCCATGAACGCCCCGCGGTAGATCCACGGCCGGTAGTTCGCCTGCGTCCAGGTGTAGACGCGCTGCACCTGGTCCGTTGTCGCCGCCCACGGGGTGCCCTGCACGGTGACCAGCAGGTAGGTCAGGTACTGGAGCAGAGACACCCCGTAGGAGCCGTTGTAGGCGTAGACCGCGTGCTGGATGAAGCCGCCGTCGGGGTAGAAGCCGTCGCCGCCGGTGCTGTACGGGAAGAGGTGTGCGATCGCCGCCATGGCGCTGTCGATGACGGCCGCGTCCTGGCTCAGCGCGCCGCGCACGGTCGCGATGGCGCAGTTCCAGTTGAGGTTGGCGCCGGTGGCCGTCCCGCCGTTGACCTTGGTCGGGTCGGGCGCGTAGCGGGTGATCGCGGCCATCGCGGTCGAGATCTGGCTCGCCGAGAGGTGGTCGTACAGGGCGACGCAGGTGTCGTTGAGGGCCAGCGGTATGCCGATCTCGAAGTCCCACCAGTTGTCGTACCGCGCGGTGACGCCGTACTTGTGGGCGAGGAACCAGTCGAGCGCGGATGTGAGGTCCGCCAGGAGCGTCGCGTTGCCCGCCAGCGACGAGCCCGGCGAGGCGTAGGCGAGGGCGAGTTGGCGCAGCCGTCCGATCACGTCGCGCTGGACGGCCGAGACGGTGGAGCTGTTCAGGTCCGCCCACAGGTAGGTGCGGGAGTTGGCGGTGTTCAGCGTCGACCACAGGCCGTTCGCCGTGTCGGCCATCGCCTGCGCGTAGGCGGAGATCACCTGGTCGGAGGCGTCGTAGCTGCCGATCAGCGTGGTGCCCCACTGGGTGCGGACCGTCGCGAAGTCCGAGGCCGTCGCCGCGGCGGCGCGGCTGGGCGCGGCGCCGGCGGTGCCGAGGAACCACGCGGGCGCCAGCGCGGCACCGGCCAGCAGGGCGGAGCGACGGGTGAGGCCGCGGGACGAGTGGTCAACGGACATGGAGCACCCTCACGGTTGGGGGGAGGACATCGGCCACGGGAGCGGCGCGGCCGATCGGGAGACGCTCGGCGCCGTGAGGGATCGTGGCTTCCGGATTCCCGGAAGTCAAGGGATAATACGTATTAGTACGGGGCTCGGCGCCGACCGCCGCGCGTCCGACGGCCGGTCAGCGACCCGTCCAGGAGGGCTCGGTGGCGTGCCGGGGCGGCCGTGCCGGAGGGCCGGGCACGGGTCGCTCAGGGCCGAGGCGCGCACGTCCTGCCGCCGCGCGCCGTGGCCGCCGAGCCGTACGGAGACGGCTCAGCGGAACAGGTCGAGCGGAACGGCGGCGGCCATCGCGGTGTGGCCCGCGTCGTTGGGGTGCAGGCCGTCGCCGCTGCTGTACGCGGCGGCCAGCTTGTCCGGGTCGGCCGGGTCGGCGGTGACGCGGGCGAAGTCGATCACGGCGTCGTACACACCGCTGGTGCGGATCCAGTCGTTGACGGCGTTCCGCTTCTCGCCGTTGGCCTGGCTCCAGAAGCCGAAGGTGTCGTCCTTGAAGGGCATGATCGTGCCGCCGATGGCGATCAGGCCCGCGGCGTGCGCGCGCGCCGCCAACTGCCCGTGCCCGGCGATCAGTTGCTCGGCCGTCACCGTCTCGGACAGCGGCGCCACGGTGCCCGGGTGGCCGAGGTCGTTCACGCCGATCAGGGTGATGACGTACCCCGCCGCGGGCTGGGCGAGCACGTCGCGGTCGAAGCGGCGCAGGGCGCTCGGTCCGAAGTTGAGCGCGTACGCCTCGGCCGGGTCGCCCGCGGGCGGATTGGGGTCGTGCAGCAGACGGTTGCCGGAGATGCCCGCGTTCACCACCGCGCGGTCGGCGGCCGGGCGGGCCGACCGCAGCCGCGCGGCGAGCTGGTCAGGCCAGCGCAGATCGGCGCCGACGGTGCTCTTGCCGCCGTCGGTGATCGAGTCCCCGAGCGCGACGATCGCGGACGCCTGCCGTCCGGCCCGGACGCTGACACCGGAGACGAGATACACCGCCTGCGGCTCGGCGGTCGGCGTGACCGTCGTCGCGCCGGTGACGTTGCCCGCGGCCACGGCGTTCTTCTGGAGGGCGTACGCGTGCAGGCTGGTGGCGGCCGTACGCTCCGGCAGGTAGAGGCTCACGACCAGGTCGGCGCCGCCGGGCAGGGCCAGGTCGACGGGATCGCTGACGGCCGGGGCCCCGGCCGGGATCAGGACGGACCCGCTGCCGCCGAACGTCACCCGGCGGTCGGTGGCCGGGACGATCGCCGTGCCCTGCGTTCCCGCGCGGCGGGCGACCCGTACCTCGCCGATGGACGCGGCGCTCTCACCGAATTCGTTCGTCAGCCGTAACCGGAGCGCGGAGCCGCCGAGGCTCAGACGCAGCACATGGCGGACCGTCTGGTTCTCCAGGTGGACGACGGCGGCCGTCGGCGCGGCGTTCGGCGACCCGGCCCAACTGCCGACCCACTCGGCCCCCGGGCCACCGGGGCGCGCGTGCGCGGGCTCCGCGGAGGCCAGGGATCCGGCGCCGGCCGCCGCCGCGGAGGCGGCCCCCGCGAGCAGCAGAGCCCTTCGCCCCACGGCGCGCCTCGGCGTCCCGCCCGACGGTGAACCCGACATCTGGCCTCCCCGGATACGAGTCGCCGCGCGCACTGTATGCGCCACGGTCCGACGCTATCAATGGGGCGTCGGACCGCCGGCGGGGAAAGGCCGGATGCCGTAACCAGCGGCGCCGGGCGTGCCGGGCTTGCCGGGCTTGCTGAGTTTGCTGGGCGTGCCGGGCGTCAGTCCTTGGTACGGGCGGGCAGGCGCCAGCCGGGGCGTACGTAGTGGCAGGTGTAGCCGTCGGGGTAGCGCTCCAGGTAGTCCTGGTGCTCGGGCTCGGCCTCCCAGAAGGTACCGGCGGGCGACACCTCGGTGACGACCTTGCCGGGCCACAGGCCGGAGGCGTCGACGTCGGCGATCGTGTCCTCGGCGACGCGCTTTTGCTCGTCGTCCTCGTAGAAGATGGCCGACCGGTAGCTGAGGCCCATGTCGTTGCCCTGGCGGTTCTTCGTGCTCGGGTCGTGGATCTGGAAGAAGAACTCCAGCAGCGCCCGGTAGTCGGTCCGCTCCGGGTCGTAGGTGATCTCGATCGACTCGGCGTGGGTGCCGTGGTTGCGGTACGTGGGGTTCGGCACGTCGCCGCCCGCGTATCCGACCCGGGTGTCCGTCACGCCGGGCAGGCGTCGGATCAGGTCCTGCATGCCCCAGAAGCATCCGCCGGCGAGGACGGCCTTCTGTGTCTGAGCGGTCATCTCAGTCCTCCTCGTGTTCCTTGGCGGTAACACACGGCGGACGCCCCGTGTTCCGGGGCGTCCGCGGCGGTCTCTGCGGTGCTTCGGGCACCCACGGGAAGCCTACTGGCCGTGGGCGGCCGGTGGGTCCCGCCGGGGCGACGCGGCTGCGTTCCGCGGGGTCGTACGGGACGGGGCGCGGTCGTACCGGCGCGTCGTACGGGCTCGCGCGGGTCTCAGGCGGTGAGCCCGGCCTCCGACAGCAGATAGGCGGTCATCGGCTCGTACGCCTGCGGGTCCACCACGTGGTCGTCGAGCGGGACGGTCACCGCGATGGTGCCCTCCGCCTCGCCGAGGAAGAGCGCCGGATCGTTGCAGTCGGCGAAGGCGACGGTCCTGATCCCGCGCTGGCCCGCGCGGCCCGCCCAGCCGTGGTCGGCCACCACCAGGTCGGGCAGCGGCTCGCCCGCGGCGGTCAGCGCGTCGAGAATGGCCGACATCGGCTGCGGCGCGTGGGTGTGCCACAGGGTGGCACCGTCCTCCAGCACGGCGACGCTGCCGAACTGACGGACGTCGCCGTAGGAGTCGTCGTCGCCCTCGGTGGTGGACAGGCCCTTGGGAATGGCGACGACGGTGGCCCCGGCCGCGCGCAGCGCCCGCGCGATGGCCTGGTGCACATCGAGCAGCCCGCCCGGGTGCCCGGTGGCGACCAGCACCCGCCACCGCTGCCGGGCCGCCTCCCGCAGGACGGCCGCCATCCGGTCGAGTCCTTCCACGGTGAGCCGCGCGTCGATGGTGTCCTGACCCTGGAGGTGTCCGGGGTCGGCCACCACGCCGACGCGCTCGGCCATCACCGCCAGCACCGTCTCCTCGGTCCACCGCTCCCCCAGCTCCAGCCCCAGCCAGAAGCGCCGGTTCCCCTTCACCAGCTCGCTGTAGTGCCGCAGATTCCCCTGCCGCGGGGTGGCGACGTCCCCGGCGATGCGGGTCCGTCGCAGATGGTCGATCAGCTCGTCACGCGAAAAACATATGTCCACCGAATCCATGCCCCCATTCTCCGTGTCCCCCGCCGTCCGCCGACGGCGGGGGTAGGACTGACCTGCGGATTCCCCCGCCGCCGCCCGCCTCGCGTCCCGGGGTCAGGGGCGGGTGAGGGTGGTGGGGGTGGTGTAGGACTCGGCGCGCAGGGCGGGGCGGGAGGAGGGCAGGGCGGCGGCGGGGAAGGTCAGGGTGAGGGTGCGGGACTCGCCGGGCAGCAGCCAGAGGTAGTTGTCGCTGTAGAGGGTGGGCAGGACACGCTCGCCGGTGTGGTCGTCGAGGAGCGACAGCCGGACCATGGCGGCGACGGCGGAGCCGCGGTTGCGGACGGTGGCGGTGAGGTTGCGGCGGGCGCCGGAGTGGGAGAGGCGGCCGAGGTCGGTGGACAGGCGGGTCTGCTTGGCCTTGTTCAGGGCCCGCATGTCCTTGGTGTCGCGGTAGCGCCAGTAGGTGTTCTCGGACAGCACGCGGCCGAGCGGGTCCTCCAGGCGGAGCCGGAGCAGGTGGAAGGACGGCAGGGTGTCCATCCGGTCGGCGGTGAAGGCGGTGACCGACGACGACGGCGCGATGTTCACCAACTTGCGCTGTTCCGGGACGAGCCGGCGGCCGTCGAGGTCGTAGTAGTTGGCCGTCACCCGGGCGCCGGTGACCGTGTGCGGGGTGTGGTTGACGGCGATGACCTGCCACTTGTCGGGGTCGGCCTGGACGTGCAGCGCCTCGCACGCCTTGCGGGCCCCGTAATAGGTGCCGTTGACGTCGAAGTCGTAGTCGTAGGTCTGCCACACCGTGCTGTGCCACGCCGGGTGGGACATCCACAGCATCAGGCCGCTGGCGTCCTTCCACAGGTTGGCGTTCCACGCCTCGAACATGGCGCGGGTGTTCTCGTAGTTGACGAACTGCGCCTTGCGCGCGAAGTCGTCGAGGCCGGTGGCGGTGTCGAGGCGGGCCTCGATGGCGGCCTGGTAGTTCTGCGGCGCCTGATTCCCGCGTGTGCTCCAGTCGTGGTAGTACCAGGCCGCGCCGACCGGCCACTCCGGCTCGTCGCCGACGAGATTGCGCATGCTGGCGGCCGTGGAAACCACCGGCATGCCGATCTCGGTGTGGAAGCCGAAGCTGCCGCTGCCGTACGTGGACGGCGCGTAGTAACGGGCGGGCTCCACCCATCCGTAGGGGCCGCCGCCGGTGATGATGCCGCCCGCGGAGTTGTTCTGGTACATCACGCCGGGCGCCTCGGAGGTGACGGCGTCGCGCATGCCGGTGTCGATCGCGGCGGGCGGATTGCCCTCGTTGGCCCCGCACCACACGACGACGCTGGGGTGGACGCGGTAGCGCCGTACGGTGTCGCGCGCCAGGTCGTTGTACGCCTGGTGGTCCGGCGGGTCCATGCCCCACGCGTTGGGGAAGTCGTTCCACACCAGCAGGCCGTGCTCGTCGCAACTGGCGAAGAACTCCTCGCGGTTGCTGCTGGCCACCCAGTTGCGGATCATCGTGAAGTTCATGTCGCGGTGCATCCGCACGGCGGCGTCCATCCGCGCGGCGGGCATCCGGCGCAGCAGTTCGTCCCAGCCCCAGTTGCCGCCGCGGCAGAAGACCCGGACGCCGTTGACGCTGATCTTCAGCGGTTCGGGCGTGTTGTCGACGGACTTCACGTCCGTCCAGGTCTTCGCGTCGGCGGACACCTGGATCGTGTACGTCTTCGGGTAGGCCGCTTCCCACACGATGACGACGCGGTCGAAGCTCTGGGCCGAGCCGAGGTCGACCTGGATCCACTGGTTGTCCAGATACTCCGACGACCAGCGGGAGTTGGGGTCGCCGTCGGTGGCGTGGGACGCCGGGCTGCCGGAGTCCTCGGAGGAGGCGCTCGCGGTCTTGTGGAGTGCGAGGTCGGTGCCGGGCCTGGTGCTGTCGACCACGGAGAGCGTCCACAGCGAGTTGCCCCAACTGGTCGCGCGGGCACCGCCGTTGATGCGGACGTAGCGGGCGGTCACCGCGCTGAAGTCCTCGGTCTGGAGGCTGGCGTCGCCGCCGTTGAAGGGCAGCGGGACCGCGGAGTTGTCGACGGACTTCGCGTCGGTCCAGGCCGAGCCGTCGGCCGAGACCTGGACGACGTACGTGCGCGCGTACGCCTGTTCCCACGTCAGGTCGACGCGGTCGAAGGCGACTTGGGCGCCGAGGTCGACCTGGACCCACTGGTCGTCCTCGAAGGACGAGGACCAGCGGGTGCCCTGGTCGCCGTCGGTGACATTGCCCGGCTGGTGGTCGTCCTCGTCGACCGACGAGGCGGTGGCCGTCTTGCGCAGCGCGAGGTCGGTGCCGGGCGCGGCGCTGTTGACCACCGACAGGCTCCACAGCGACGAGCCCCAGGCGGTGGCGCGGGTCAGGCAGCGCACCCGTACGTACCGCGCGGTCCGCGCCCCGAGGTCGACGGACTGCGTGTACGCGTCGCCGCCGGCGGTGAAGGGCAGCGGCACGGCGAATTCGTAGCCGAACTGCCGGATGCCGAACCGGGTGGTGCGCCGGTCGCTGGTGCGGCCGTCGACGGTCGCGGTCAGCGTCAGGTCGTGCAGGGCGGCCTCGCCGTAACCGTTGGGCCACCACAGCTTGGGGTTGCGCAGCCGCAGTTTGCCGTACACGGACGGGGTGAAGGTGACGTCCTTGCCGCCGCCCGCGGGCACGGTGACCGTCTGGGTCACCTTGACGTCGTCGAAGGCGGCGGTGACGGTGACGCGCCGCTCGGTGGTGTCCGCGTTGCGCACGGGGACGACGATCGTCACCTCCGCGCTGCGGGTGTCGGGCAGGTCGGGCAGAACGGTGTCGACGCGGGGGTCGCCGATGACGGCGTGGCCGGTGGAGCGCAGCCGTACGTGGTTCCAGATCCCGGAGACGCGGTCGCGTACGGCGGGCATCCAGTCCCAGCCGGAAGAGGCCAGGTAGGTGGGCGAGTTGCGGTTCATCATGGTGGCGCCCGCGTCCACGAAGGCCAGTCCGGCCGCCCCCTTGTCGCCGGGGCTGCCGGGGAACGGCATCGGGGTGATCTTCACGGCGAGGGCCTGTTCGCCGCGGGCGGTGAGCAGCGCCGTCACGTCGTGGGCGGAGCGGGCGAAGGGGTAGGTCAGGCCGCCGACCCGCTTGCCGTTCAACCAGATGTCCGCGGTGTGGTTGACGCCGTCGAACTCCAGCCAGATGTGGCGGCCCGAGCCGGTCGTCAGGTTACGGGGCAGCTCGAAGCCGCGCCGGTACCACCACGAGTGGCGGGACAGCGCCTCGGGGATGTGCAGGTTGTTCAGGCCGGACACGGGGTCGGGCAGATGGCCCTGTTCGACCAGTGAGGCCAGGACCGTGCCGGGCACGGTCGCGGGCAGCCAGCGGCTGGTGTCCACCGACGGGCGGGACAGGTCGGCGCCCTCGCCGCCCGCCCAGTCGTCCATGGTCAGCGTCCAGCCGGACTCCAGCGGCACTGTGCCGTCGGCGGCGGTCTTCAGCGCGGGGGCGTGGTGGTGATGGGTGCCCCAGTCGGTCCAGCCGGTGGCGGCGGGGCGGTGGGCGCGCGAAGTGCCGTACACCGCGAAGCCGTTGAGGCCCAGCGGGTTGGCGTTGGAGCGCTTGCGCACGGTCAGCCGCACCCAGCGCGCGGTGACCCTGCGGTCCAGCGCGATGTCCACGACGCCGCCGGTGCCCGAGGTGGTCCGGTACACGGTGGTCCAGGCGTGCTGGTCGCGCGAGGTCTCGATGACGAAGTCCACCGCGCAGCTCGACAGGATCTCCTGCCCTGTGGTGCTGTCGCGCGGATTGCCGCTGTCGGAGGGGGTGAAGACCGGGTCGTTGACCGTGGCCTCGAAGGTCAGTTTCACGGAGTCGACCTCGCAGTCCGCCTGGAGGTCGACACAGATCCACTGCGGGTCGCCCGCCGCGGCCCGCCAGCCGGTGCCGCGTACGCCGACGGTGCCGATCCCGTCGACCGCGAATTCGCCGGGCGTGGGGGCGTAGTCCGTGGACGACACGGTGATCGGGCGGTAGGCGGCGAGTTCGGCCCGCGCGGCGGCGGTCCCCGACGGCGCCGCGGGCCCGGCGGCGGGGGCCGGGGTGGTAGCGGAGGCAGCCGTGGGAAAGGCGGTGCCCAGGCCGAAGCCCGCCAGGAGGGTGGAGCCGGTGGCGACGATCCTTCGCCGGGAAAGGTGCGGCTGATCCGACATGTCCAAAAAGTCCAATCCCACGTGAGCCGACGGAACGATCGGCCCGGCTCTCAACTCGGATGACAACGTTGCCATAGGCTGTAATCCCTACCGGCTTCTGTCAAGACCTGCCGCGATGTCCGAATCTCCGACACGGATGGAAAAGGGGGTGAGCGGCGAGCGAGGGACCGTTGTCGAGCGATGCCGACACGCGACGTCAGCTGGCCTTTCCGCCCCCGGAGGGGCGGCGCCGCCCGTGCGTACCGGCCGCCCGCGAACGGCACGCCTTCGTGCGGATTCGCGGGAGCCGCCGCCCCTCCCCCGCGCGCGGTCCGACCGGGCGGCGCCGCGCGGTCCG